>CAYGYB010000189.1:0-3487 GCA_964354015.1 uncultured Candidatus Bathyarchaeia archaeon | reverse complement strand
TTTCTTTTCCCTGAAGCAGCAGACTTTAATTTCGCATTTAGCCTTGCTTAAGTCTCTCTCGCCTGATTCGTAACCTAACTTGCAGCCGCGGCAAGTTCTCTCGTTGGGGTATTTCTTCTTTTGCCATTCTTCTATGCACGTTTTGCAGTATGCGGCGCAACATCCAATTTCTCTAATCGTCATAATCTTCAGACATCTCTTAGCCTTTTGTGCTCTTCAATTTTTCTATTCAACCGAAGCCTAAACCGCAGTTTTCTCACAGAAACTTTAAGAACCCAAGCCAACAGCATCTCTTCACAGACTAAACACGCAAGGAAGACCCACTCGTGAAAATCGGAATCGCAACCCGAAACATGGAAGCATGGAGCAGCACCCAACTACGGGAAGAACTCACAAAACGCAACATACCCTACACATGCTTCACCTTCCCGCAGCTGACAGCGCAAATCGGCTACAAACCCTACTTCAAAACCGCCAACGTAAGCATACTGGAAGAATTGGACGCACTCATAATACGCCCCATCGGAAGAGGCTCACTGGAAGAGCTAGTTTTCCGCATGGACATGCTCTACAAGCTTGAACGCTTAGGCTTTTACGTGGTAAACCCGCCTGAAGCCATAGAACACTGCGTAGACAAATACGACATCCTCGCCATACTCGAAGACAACAACGTACCCGTACCACGCACTGTAGCCACAGAAAGCGTAAACGAAGCGTTAAGAGCATTCGCTGAACTAGGCGGTGACGTGGTGGTTAAACCGATTTTTGGTTCTCGCGGCATGGGCGCAACCCGCGTTGTAGACCCTGAAATCGCGTCAACAGTTTTCAAAGCCATAACCTTCCACCACGGCGTAATCTACCTCCAAGAATTCGTGCCGCATGGGCACTCGGATATTCGCGCATTCGTCATCGACGGCCACGTGATAGCTGCAATGCGGCGTGTAGCAGAAAGCTGGAAAACAAACTACAGTCAGGGAGCACGACCAGCGCCTACCACGCTTAGCACAGAATTCGAGACTTTGGCGGTTAAAGCAGCTAAAGCGGTAAGCTGCAAAATCGCAGGCGTAGACATCCTCGAAGGCCCAAATGGCCCCAAGATTTGCGATGTGAACAGTCAGCCAGGCTGGAAAGGCTTACAGATGGTGACTAAAGTAAACATTGCCGAGCAGATTGTGGACTTTGTGCTCTCTGAACTAAAAAAGTAACATAAAAAAAGATGGAATTTGCTGAGCGTTTACATGTAAATTTTAAGCAAGTTTGTCTTCAGCAACGAGAAGATGATGACTGCGCTGATAATGAATTCTGGAACAAGATACGTTGCATTGTAAGCTGCTGAGTACGCAATGACATTCCAGCCTTCCCAAGCATACTGCCCAAAGAAAACAACGCCAGAAACGAAATGGCAAACAAATCTGCCAAGCATTCCTACTCCAACGCCGACAACTGGATGCTTCTGGAATGCACCTGCTAAACCTAATGCGCCGAAAGCAAGTGGATAATCAAGTAGAATTTGTATCGGATGGTAGATTTCGCCAAAGATTGCCATGTGAACCAACCCGTAGACTACGCCTGCTTCCACTCCCCATCTGAGCCCTCTTCTCAGTGCAAACCAAAACAGCGGAACCATGCTGGCTACAGTTATGCTGCCTCCATACGGCAAATGCAGAAAAGGCAGATAGAATTTGCTTATCAGGTAAAGTACGTTTGCGAGAGCAATGAAAACAGTCATCTCAGCCAGTATTCGCGTCTGAGTTACATTTTCGCCTACTTTATTTTCCATTCTTTTTTTCCCTCCGCCAGTATTATCTGGTTCAGGTTCATTGGGTCGACAGCATTCAGCCGTCCTCTCAGCCGGGTCATCTTTTCCCAGCTCCCCGAAACCTTAAGGGGATAATGTTATTTAGTTGTATTTTAATTTTCCTAAAGCCATCAAGATTATTCTGTTAGTTTTTGGGTTTGGTTTATTTTTGTTGTTCTGTTAGTAGTTGTGAGTGGTTGCTATGCACTACTTCTTTTTTCAGGCGGTTCTGTGTGTTGTGTTTTGTTGTCAGTTTTGGTTTTGATTTGCTTTTCAGATGTGCAGTTTGCCACAAGTTCCTTCAAATACAGACCTCGCTAGCTGAACCCAGCATTTCAGCAGTCTTCAGGATTTTGGCATTCGCAAGGTTGGGGATGGGAGTTGAACCCCAGTCAGGTGGAGATGTCACCCGCAAACCCCTTTTTTTCTAACTGCTATGGACTTTTGTAGGCGCACTTAAACGCTTACATTAAACTCATACATAATATCTTCGGGGTAGGCGATTTCTTTGACTGTTATTTTGATTGTGCTCGCGTTTTCATTTAAAGAGGGAAAAAGCACGTAGCCCTGCTTTATGACTCCTGGATAAATCTCCCCTAGGTCGAGCGTTCCTCCGTACTCATAATTATACTGATTTGCAAGGTTATCGACGATGACAATATTTGATTCAAAAAGATATTCTGGCTCTGGAGACAAAGACGCTACTTTGAAATCAATCCTAAACTGGGTTACTTCATCGCCAAAAGTATCATACTTCAAGTGCGTGAAGGACCCCATTCTCACAAGTGTAATTGCAAAGTTTGTACTTGTTACTGTTTGCCCAACAACTTTTGCAGACTGTAAGTACCTGTTTTCGTACATTTGCTTTAATTCGTCTTCTGTGTATTTTGGAAGTGTGATGTATTCTTGAGTTTCAGACCAAGAACTTCCGTCAGTTATTCTGAAAGTTAGCCTTGCAGTGGCATAGGAGATACACTTTTGGATGCTCGAGATAGGTATAGACCATTGATATGCTAGAATGGTTTTGCCGAAAGCAGTTTGGTAGTAGCCAAAATTGCTCTTGTAAATTGTGAATGTGGTTTCATATAAGCTGTGAGCGGTCGACGAATCATTTATTGCCAGATAAACCGTCCCGTCCGCTGATACTGACTCTAGGTCTGAGGACATTAGAGCAAACTGCACCTGCACTACAGTGCCCTTATCGCTGACTAAGAAGTAGTCGATGTGGTCTATTTTACTGGTTGGTGTTGGCAAGGTAAAGGTTCCAGTATTCATCTGTCTATAAACCAAAAAAACGGAGATTGCTACAACCGCTATAACAACGACAGCTGCAATCAGACTTTTCTTGCTTTTTGGAGGCGAAGGTGACGGCAGACAATCTGTTTCAGCCAAAATTTGTTCCCATTTTGGGTTAGTGTGGTTCTTCGGATAAATCTTTCGCTTTATGCGGGGGGTGGGAGTTGAACCCCTTCTCAACAGGTTTTGCCGTTTTTAAATATCTCTGGGCTGAACTCGACGGTTTTCTGTTTCGTGATAAAAGCCGCAAATGTTGAATTAGTGAAGAGGAATGAATTGCTGTCTTTCAGAAAAACTTACATTTCTGCATCTATGGCTCTCTGGGGTAATGTTTTTAGGCTTTACTTTAGTCTTGCTAAAGTCAATACTAACTATAGGAATGATTGGCATGCA
>CAYGYB010000188.1:2043-3518 GCA_964354015.1 uncultured Candidatus Bathyarchaeia archaeon | reverse complement strand
AAAATCCAAGGCTTCTCTAGCAATTTTAACGCCGAGTTCCTCTAACGCTTTAGCGAGCTCTTTCGCTGCAGATTCACTTACCCTGTCAGCTCCCGCTTTCTTGCACAACCTGTGCATGGGAGCAACAGCAATTTCTAAATCAGTCATAAAGACACTCCGCAGCTTCTTTTTCTTTTTAAAGCTGTATTTAACCTTTTTTGTTCTCTCCTCGTTTAAATCACCGTTCAACATCAAAACACTTCACAGAAAGAAGAAAATTATAAAAACGCACAACCCACCATAATCTCAGCTAAGGGCCTAAAAAAATGAAGCTGGTTGACGCACACACCCACCTCTCCGACAAAGAATACACCGGGCACACAGAAGAGCTCATAGCAGACGCCAAAAACGCCAACGTCGTAGCATTAGTTTCAAACGCCATGGACCTAGAAACCAGCATAGACAGCCTGAAACTAGCCGAAAAATACCCAGGCATGGTTTATCCCGCTTTAGGCATCCACCCGTGGAACGTCAACGTGCTAAAAGAAAACGAACTTGAAGAAACACTAAAGCTTATTCGTGAGCAGCACGAGAAAAAATCCGTAGTTGCCATAGGCGAAATCGGCTTAGACTACAAATACGAAACAATATGGGCGAAGCAACTGATGGTTTTCGACAAAATGCTACACTTAGCTGAAACGCTTGCGCTTCCAGTCATAATCCACTCGCGAGGAACAACCGCCAAAATCGTAGACATGCTCCCATCCTACAATCTTAAACGCGTCCTGTTGCACTGGTTCAGCCACCCCATGAGCGCGTTATACAAAGCCATAGACCACGGCTACTTCATCACCGATGGACCACCAGTAGCCTACTCCAACGGCATCCGCGAAGTCGTGAAAAAAGTACCCTTAACAAACTTTTTAACTGAAACAGATGGACCAGTGATTTACAGGAAAGCGCCCTTCAACGGGCAACTGACCAAGCCCTCGTTCATACGCACCGTGGTTGAAGCTGTCGCCGAAGTCAAACAGATAACCGCTACTGACGCTGCGGAACAAATCGCCAAAAACTTCGAGGACTTTTTCAACATAAAACTGGCTTAACACGCGCCCAGTTTCGAGCTAACCCCAACAAGTAAGGCGCAACCTTAAATTAAGCCTATTAACCTATTGAGTTACTACGCCATCAAGCGCTAAAAACAAAAAATCAACAAACACCAGAGGAGCATAGCACTTGGGAAAAGTCAAAACGGAACAAATAAAGCGAGCAGCCAACGAACTAATCACACGTTTTCCAGAAAAATTCTCCCATAACTTCGAAGAAAACAAACACGCAGTTGACGCGCTCACGAAAGGCACAACAACAAAAGTAAGAAACCAAATTGCAGGATACATCACAAGCGCGTGTGCACCAGAAGATAACACTTCAAACGAAAACACAGAAGAGGAAGACACAAGCTTAGAGGCATAAACTGGAAGAGAAACCTCATGATG
>CAYGYB010000188.1:0-1943 GCA_964354015.1 uncultured Candidatus Bathyarchaeia archaeon | reverse complement strand
CAGAAGAGGAAGACACAAGCTTAGAGGCATAAACTGGAAGAGAAACCTCATGATGGACGAGTACAGAAAAGGATGGGCACTGAGATACCTGCGCGAAGCAAAAGCGGAACTGGAAGCAGCGCAAAAAATGCCGTACATGGCACCCACCCTACTGCTGGAAGCCATCAGAAAAGCCCGAAACGCCATCTACTACAGCCTCGGCGAACCAGCCTTCATAGAAATTCTCATACGCGACGAAGCTGGAAAACCCAAACCCACAGACGACTCAATCCTGCGTTTTCTCGTAGAAATCGAAGAAACCGTGCAGCAGCTGTCGCAGCTGGAGGAAGTGAACGGCGAAGCAATGATGAAACAAGCTGACACGCTGGTTCAGATAGCCGTAGACATCGTGGAAACATTAACCGAAGAAAGAGCGGAAAACTAAACCCGCACCATTTTCACTTGCGTAGTTTTTACAGGATTAACTGGAACAAGTGTTAACGATATATCCGTGATAATCATTTTATAACCTTGAAAGCTGGTGCTTGATATGGCGGTAATTGTGAAGTTCATCGGCGCTTTGCGCCATGTTTCAGGCGCAGGCGAACTTGCCTTGAACTGTAAAGGCAACGTTTCCATAAGAGAGCTAATGCGCCAAGTCACTGAAAAAGTGCCTGCTCTCACGCGAAGCCTGATTGACCAGCAGCTTGAAGAGCCGACACCGAACGTACTGATACTTGTGAACGGCAGAGAAATCAGCGTCTTAAACGGTTTAGAGACAACCCTGCAGAACGGCGATGAAGTAGTGCTTGTACCAGTGGTGCACGGAGGCTAAAAAATGCCAAAAATAATCACGTTAACAACGGACTTTGGGTTGAAAGACCCTTACGCGGCAGAAATGAAAGCCACAATCCTAAGCATAAGCTCCGATGCCGCAATAGTTGACGTAACACATGAAATAGCCCATTTCAACATTCGCATGGGCGCTTACGTGTTAGCCTCTGCTGCCCCCTACTTTCCCGAAGGCACAGTTCACGTAGCGGTCGTTGACCCCGGCGTTGGCACCACAAGACGACCACTACTGATACAGACACGGCACAGCTTTTTTGTCGGTCCAGACAACGGCTTGTTAATTTTAGCGGCGGAGCAGCAAGGCATAAAGTGTATTCGCGAAATAACCAATGCGCGGCTTATGCTACCACAGGTTTCCAGCACTTTCCACGGAAGAGACGTTTTCGCACCCGCCGCAGCGCACCTAGCCAATGGCGTCGCCCCAGCAGAGTTTGGACCTGAAATCCGCGATGCTGTAAAGCCTGATTTCGCGAAGGTTACGCTGAGAGAAGGCATGCTGGTCGGCGAGGTTTTGCATGTGGATAACTTTGGCAACATAATCACGAACATAAGCGAAAAAGAAGTAGCGCGCTTCCGCGTTGCAGGTGTGGTTAACGTCCAATTGCTCGATCAAAAACTGCGACTGAAGTTCTGCAAGGCTTATGGTGAAGCTAATGCGCAGGAACCTTTAGCTCTGATTGGAAGTCACAATTATCTTGAAATAGCCCTTAACCAAGGGAACGCGGCTGAAAAATTCAAAGTGCGACCCGGAGACAAAATCCAATTGTCTTAAAATCGCAAGTTTCTTTAAGTCTGCTTAGTATCATAGTTCAACGGACAGGCGCGGTGCTCTCTTGCAGCTTCAAGACATTGTTGATTGGATGAAGAATTTCGCTGTTCAGTACGGCTACTTCGGAATATTTCTCATCAGTTTTCTTGGAGCCACATCAGTTTTCATTCCAATTCCTTACACGGTCGTCATTTTCACTCTCGGCGGCCTCCAAATCTTTGACCCGTTGTGGATTGCGGTTGCCGCTGGCACAGGCGCAGCAATAGGCGAATTCTCGGGGTACCTAATCGGCTTCGGAGGCAGAAGAGTTATCGGCGAAAAATACAAGAAAAAAATGGATTTC
>CAYGYB010000187.1:0-3520 GCA_964354015.1 uncultured Candidatus Bathyarchaeia archaeon | reverse complement strand
TCATATTTGGAGCCTAATAGTCAAACTATGCAGAAAAATAGGAGGAGGGGGTCTATCGCTATTGGCGAAAAACAAGCCCAAAAGCATGTTGAAAAACAGACACCGACACGAACCTATTTGGAGCCTATTAGAAATACTATGCAGAAACCTATAGAGGGTCTACTCAGCAACGCAAAAAACGAGGGGGGAGGGGTCACTATTGGCGCTTTTCACAACCAAAAGCATGTTGAAAAAGGCAGAAAGCAACAACCAAAAGTCACCAACAATAACCAACCGTTACTAAAAGTTGCCAATTTGTTTTTCACAGGCTACCTACACTGCGCTACACAATCGCTTCGATACGCTTTTAATGCCGCGCCGCCAATGCTTCTGTGGGATACCACTTGGCAAGACTGAAGGGATTCCAAAAACTCACATCCACAGAAAACGCATTACAAACCTGGCTAAAAACTCTACAAATCAAACAACACAAAACCACTATACCCCTGCACAACGCTTTGAACCGCGTCTTAACAGAAGACATCATCGCCAAAGAAGACCTGCCACGATTTGACAGGTCAACCGTTGACGGCTACGCGCTCAAATCAGAAGACACCACAAACGCATCACAGTTCAAACCAGCACTCTTCCAATTAACTAACTCTGATATGGTGAGTCCCAGGCAAGCGAGACAAGTGTGGACTGGAAACGCCATTCCCAAAGGCGCTGACGCCGTGGTGATGCTGGAAAACACGCAAATGCAGAATGGCAAACTTGAGGTTTGGGTTCAGTTGGCGTCAGGCGGCAACGTGTCAAAAAAGGGTGAAGACATCAAAAAAGGCGAAACTGCCGTGAAAGCTGGAACCCGCTTGAAACCTTACCACTTAGGCTTGCTCGCTGCGTTAGGCAACATCGAAGTTAAAGTTGCTGAAAAACCCAAAATAGCCATATTAGCCACGGGAAACGAGCTTGCGGAAGTAGGCAGCAAACTTGCTGAAAACCAAATTTTTGAATCCAACAAAATCATGCTTTCGGCAATGTGCCGCGAACTAGACGCGGAACCACTGGACCTGGGCATAGTTAAAGATGACATGGAAGAGATTATTGAAAAACTCAAAAACGCATTGTTAACTGCTGACGCGGTGATAACAACTGGCGGAACCAGCGTTGGCGGACTCGACTTGGTTCCCGACGCAGTTAACAAAGTGAGCAAACCAGGCGTCATCATTCATGGCATAGCAATGAGACCAGCCATGCCCACAGCACTTGCAGTGTTGGAAGGAAAACCAGTGATGATTCTTTCAGGTAACCCAGTGGCGGCAATCATAGGCTTCGAAGTATTCGCCAGACCGTTAATATGCAGGATGCTGGGGATGCCGAAAGAAGAGCTTAGGCCAACAGTTACAGCGGTTATGACGCGGAAAGTAGCCACAGCGCTTGGGAGGAAAAATTTTGTACGCGTCAGAGTTCTCCAAAAAGGTGGCGAATTCAACGCGGAACCAGTCAGCGCACGAGGCTCCGGCGCAATCTCGACGATGACAAGAGCCAACGGTTTCGTTATCGTTCCAGAGAACAGGGAAGGTATCGCAGAGGGCGAACTCGTCACGGTGCACCTGTTCAGCGAAGTGGAAACGGTGAACGAAAATGTTTAGAAAACTAATGACGTTTGACGAAGCAAAACAAACAATCAGCCAGCAACTCAAACCAGAACCATTAGGCACAGAAGAACTTGCGTTACTGGAAGCACACAACCGTGTTCTTGCAGAAGACATTGTTTCTGCCTTGGATATTCCGCCCTTTAACAGGTCAACTGTTGACGGCTACGCAGTGAAAGCCGAAGACACTTTCAGCGCAGAAGAAAATCACCCTGCAAAATTAGCGGTCTGCGGCGTCGTGCACATAGGCGAACCGCCACGAATAAACGTTGCCAAGGGTGAAGCCGCAGAAATCGTCACAGGCGCCCCAATCCCTGAAGGCGCTGACGCCGTTGTCATGGTCGAAGACACTGACAGAAAAAACAACGTGCTCAACGTTTACAGCACCGTAACCCGCGGCGAAAACGTGATGAAAAAAGGCGCAGACATCAAAAAAGGCGAAATTGTCCTCAAAAAAGGCCAAGTGTTAGGCTCCAGAGAAATAGGCGTTTTAGCCGCTTTAGGCAAAGCAACAGCAAAAGTGCACTGCATGCCCACTGTTGCGGTGCTTTCCACAGGAGCAGAAGTAACTGAGCCAGGCAAAAAGTTGCCCTCTGGAAAGATTTACGACATAAACGCTTACAGCCTAAGCACGGCAGTGCTGGAAAGCGGCGGAAACCCAGTCTATTTAGGCGTTGTTCCTGATGAAAGAGCAGAGTTGCGGAAGGCTTTGGAGCGCGCGTTGGCTTGCGCTGACATGGTGATAACTTCTGGCGGAGTTTCCGTAGGTCCGAAAGATCTTATGCCGCAGACTGTGGATGCTCTTGGAAAACCAGGCCTAATCGTTTGCGGAGTAGCTTTGAAGCCTGGGAAACCAACGACGGTGGCTTTGATTGGGAAAAAACCAGTTTTTGCGCTTCCTGGGCATCCAACTTCTGCCTTGCTGGTGTTTCATTTGCTTGTTCGCCCAGTTATTCAGCTTTGGGCTGGCAAACCCGCAGAGGAAGCGGCTGCGGTTAAGGCTGTGGCTGGCGCTAGAATGTTTTCGGCTAAGGGCAGAAGAACGTTTGTTATGGTTAAGTTGAAGCGGGCTAAGTCAAATCGGCTGATAGCTGAGCCTGTGGAAACTGGAGCTTCAGGAGCTATAACTACTCTTGCGAAGGCTGACGGGTTTGTGGAAATTCCAGAAAACCAGCAGTTCATCGATTTGAACGAGGAAGTTGCGGTGACGCTTCTAAAAGGCACACTGTGAATTAGGCTTTTGTTTATGATACTTTGCCCTTTAACAGCATGCGTGCCGTGAACACCCATGTGAAGGCAACGTATGCAATCATGCTGGCGCTCACAATCCAATCGCTGAATATGAAGTAATAGAGTGTGTAGAGGGAAATGGTTGTGGCTACGAAAAACAGGGCAATTACCAGCCATTTTGCCCAAGACCTTTTGGTGAGAAGGCTATAAGCGGTTATCAGGTTCATGATGCCGGTCAGAGCTATGTGCGGTGGGTAATTGGCGAAAGGCAGCAAAACAAGAAATAGCACGCCGACCAAGCCGTAGAAAGCAATGGGCGCCAACGCTGTGATGCTCAGTGTTTTCACGGTTTTGAGTTTAGACGCGAATGGCATTTTTCCGTCGCCTTTAATCTTATGCATTAAGGGCTGAATTAATAAATCTAATGTTCAACTGTGCAGTTAAAGAAGAGTTGACGGATGATTTGTCATCAATTTGGCTTGGTGGAATGAGAGGGTTTAAAAAGTTTAGAGCTGCTCAATAGTAAGCAGTTGAAAAAGGAAAGGAACCTGCTATGAGCCACTTTGAACTCTTCGTTTCACAATCAAACATTTTCAGCGGCATACAAAAACCGTTTGAAAAGGCAGATTACGTGGTTTTCGGCGTTCCATTTGATG
>CAYGYB010000186.1:0-3524 GCA_964354015.1 uncultured Candidatus Bathyarchaeia archaeon | reverse complement strand
CCTCATTCCCATAAGACGCGAAGCGAATAAACAATGGGACATAGAAAAACACACGCCCCAAAACACGGATCACTAGCCTACCTGCCTAGACACCGCGCCAAAAAACCAGTAGCACGCATACGTTACTGGCCAAAAATCACCGCGGACACACCTAGACTCTTAGGCTTCACAGGCTTCAAAGCGGGCATGACCTACATCTTCACAATAGAAGACCGAAAACGCAGCCCGAACTTCGGAAAAGAAGTCATGCGCGCAACCACAGTAATAGAAACACCCCCAATCCTCATAATCGGCATACGCACATACGCGAAAACCCCGTATGGGCTTCAGCACTTAACTGAGGCATGGATGAAAGACCCACCAGCAGAACTCGAACGCGCACTCGTAATGCCCGAACACTTTAACACCGAACAAATGCTCCAAAAAATCACAGAGCACATAGAAAGCACAAACGTAATCCGCGTAATCGCAGCAACACAACCCCAACAAACCAGCCTATCCAAGAAAAAACCCGACATACACGAAATCCAAATCGGCGGCGCAACAATCCAGCAACAACTGGAATACGCCAAACAACTTTTAGGCAAAACAGTAACCCCAGAAGAAATCTTCAAAAGCGGACAATACATCGACATCGCAGCAATCTCCACAGGCAAAGGCTTCCAAGGACCAGTCAAACGCTGGCACGTCACCGTACTCCAAGCCAAAGGACGCAAAACCAAACGCGGCGTCGCCACACTAGGCCCATGGAATCCGCATCACGTCATGTACTCAGTCCCAAGAGCAGGACAAATGGGCTACCACCAACGCATAGAATACAACAAGCGTATTTTAAAAATCGGCAAAGACGGAAAAGAAATCACCGTCAAAGGCGGATACACCCGCTACGGAGAAATCCAAGGCAGCTACATACTAATCGAAGGCAGCGTCCCAGGCACAGAAAAACGCACAATACGCCTACGCTACCCAGCACGACCACCAACAGCAGCACCAGAAGAACCCCCACAAATCACCTACGTATCACTCGACTCACCACAAGGAAAATAACATAGGAGAACAAAGCAATGCCAACCGCCAAAAAAACCGCAAACATCTACGACCTCCAAGGAAACCCCACAACAAAAACCACACTCCCAACCGTTTTCACAACACCACTAAGACCAGACGTAATAAAACGCGCCGTACTCGCAATCCAATCCCACAGACACCAACCCCAAGGCAGAGACCCCATGGCAGGCAAAAGAACCAGCGCAGAATCCCGCGGCACAGGCCTGGGAATCTCACGCATACCACGCATCAAAGGCGGAAGCGGAAGAGCCAAATTCGCCCCAAGCACAGTCGGCGGAAGACAACCCCAACCCCCAACAGCCCAAAAGAAAACCGCAAAAAACATCCCTAAAAAAGAAAAACGCCTCGCACTACAATCAGCCATAGCCGCAACAGCCTCAAAAGAAACCGTAGCCGCAAGAGGCCACGCAATCCAAAACATCCCTCAAATCCCACTCATAGTAACAAACTCACTAGAAGAATTAACCCAAACCAAACAAGTTGAAGAAGCGCTCGCGCACTTGGGCGTTCTACCAGACATCCAACGCGTACGCGCAAGCAGAAACATCCGCGCAGGCAAAGGCAAACGCCGCGGAAGAAAAACAAAACAAGCCACAGGACCACTAATCGTAATAGCCGAAAACAAAGGCCTAACCGAAGCAGCAAACAACATCCCAGGCATAACCGTCGCCAAAGTAAACGACCTCAACCCAGAACTCCTCGCACCAGGCACACACCCAGGTAGACTAACACTATGGACAAACAGCGCACTTGAACAACTAGACAAACTCTACAGCAAAGGAGAAAACGCCTAATGGAACCCAACGAAGTAATCCTCTACCCACTAATGACCGAATCCGCCAGCCTCATGGTAGAAAAAGACAACAAACTCCTCTTCGCAGTCAACATGGCTGCAGGCAAAAACGACATCAAACAAGCAGTTGAGCAACTCTACGAAGTCAAAGTCCAAAAAATCACAACCCTAATCACCCCCCAAGGCACAAAAAAAGCCTTCGTCAAACTCACACCAGATTTTAAAGCATCCGATGTTGCCATCAAACTAGGCATCCTATAAAATTTAATGGAGAACTAAACAATGGGAAGACGAATACGAGTACAAAGACGCGGACGCGGCACCTCAACCTGGAAATCATCAACCCACAAAAGAGTCGCACCCGCCCAATATCCACAAGCACTAGCGCCCAAAGAATGCTTCGAAACCTCAATCAACGGCACCGTAGAAACCTTTGTACACGACCCTGGACGTGGAGCACCCTTAGCATTCATCAGATTCGAAAACGGCAAAACCTGCTACACAATAACACCCGAAGGCACATTCAAAGGACAACAAATCAGCCTAGGCGGAAAAGCCCCAGTAGACGTGGGCAACATCATTCCACTGGGAAAAATTCCCGAAGGAACCATAGTCTGCAGCCTTGAACTCAAACCAGGCGACGGCGGCAAACTCGCAAAATCCTCAGGCGCCTCCGCCACAGTCGTAGGTCACACACCCCAAGGCACAATGATCCGCTTGCCATCCGGACGTACCAGATACATCAACGATTACTGCATGGCAACCATAGGCGTGGTTTCTGGCTCTGGCAGAACAGAGAAGCCGTTCTTGAAGGCTGGCGAGGTGTTCCATTGGATGAAAGCGAAGGGTCACAAGTATCCGAGAACCAGTGGCAGAAAGATGGTTGCGGCTTGTCACCCTTATGGTAGCAGCAAACGCAGCGCACGCAAGTGCACCACAACTTCCCACGGCGCACCACCAGGACAAAAAGTCGGCTTAATCGCAGCTCGAGGTCCTGGGCAAAAGAAGAAACGGGCGATAAGGTGACAGAAAGTTTATAGCATTTGAGAATTAAGCGTAAGGTGAGATAAAAATGCCGAAAGACTTCATGTATCGCGGTCACACTCTTGACAGTTTGCTAGCCATGTCAATGGACGAATTCATCAACCTGCTTCCTTCCCGACAGCGCCGCAGTTTGCAACGCGGATTAACGCCTGAGCAGCGGATTTTGCTGGGGAAACTGCGTGGAGCGCGAGAAGCTGCTAAGGCGGGTAAGGATGTTGCTTTGAAGACTCATGTGCGGGATTTGATTATTCTTCCAGAGATGGTTGGGATGCAGATTCAGGTTCATAATGGTAAGGAGTTTGTGCCTATGGCGATTAGGCCTGAGATGATTGGGCATTACTTGGGCGAGTTTGCGATTACGAATAAACCTGTTAGGCATGGCACTCCAGGCATCGGTGCATCGCGGTCTTCAATGTACGTGCCGCTGAAATAGCCCATTCTCTTTTGTTCTTTTCTTTTTGTGCTCAGAACTGCTACCCCCTCCCTTTTATATAGGTTGAATTCCTGTCTGTTGGCTATTATCTGTTTTTCAACATGGTTTTGGCGTGAAAAACCGCCAATACGGACCTACCCCCTATAGGTTTCTGCATTCTATTTCTATTAGGCTCCAAATAGGCTG
>CAYGYB010000185.1:0-3559 GCA_964354015.1 uncultured Candidatus Bathyarchaeia archaeon | reverse complement strand
CTTACTCCACTACGTAGCGGTAAGCCACGTGCTCGCCCGCCGTAGCACTTTTTCTAGTAATCTTCAATATGTCGCTTGGTTTGGCGCCTATGGCTTTCACCGCGGGGTCAGTGGATTTTATCTGCGGTATCTGGTAGGGCTGAACCTTATACTGCGCGAGAAGCTGCTCTTTTTCTTTTTCGCCGAGAATTTCATGCATTGGAACCAGCGCGTGCTCGAAAATGTCGAACACTGGAAAAGATTTAGGCAAGAGTTCTACGTTCTTTTTCTTGGCGCCTTGTTTAACCGCGTGCGTATAGCGCCCTTCCGTGACCACGATGGCCTTGTCAATTTCTTTTTCTTTCATAACCTTGTAAAGAGCATTCATCGCGTTTATGCCCACTGTGGCTTCGTTCAAAATGCACCAGACTATGGATTTTCCTTTTTCTCCGGGAATTTCAATGATGTAGGCTAACGTGCCCTCATGTTTCTCTTTCTTAATCAACTTGTACTTTCTAAGTTTGATTAGGACTTCAGCCTTGCGTTCTTCCACTGTTTCGCCTTTAGTGCTCAAACCGCAAACCTCAACCTTCAGAATACTCGGAAACCTAAACAAAACCTCAACCCTTAAACTTTATGGTTCAAAAAGTGACGATGTTACCAGCCTGCTGTGCTGTTGATTCGCTTTTTGCATGTTCAGTGTTTTACAAGGTAATACATATAATACTCGTTTAACTTAAGGCAAACGTGTTTCCCAACCGCAAATCCCCAATACAGATAAGAGCATCGCAAACAATTTATTGAGTCTTGTATATACCGTTACAAGATTCGCAACAAAAATTTGCGAGAGGGTAGCATGGCAAAGGCTAATTTCGAAAAGCTTCTGCTCGAAGCAGTAGATGATGCTCTGGCTTCAATGGGCGAATCACCAAAGCAAGCAATTTATTATCATCTGGAAACAGTCTTCAACGTCAAGAAACAGGAAATCCCATGCAAAACTGAAGCGTTCATTCTTGCGATTGAAAAGCTTTTTGGGATGGGTGCCAATTTTCTTGAAAAATTAATTCTGAAAGAACTTTACGAAAAGGCAGGATTAAAGGGTCAAGAGGATTCATTTAAGGGTCTTACTTTCGCCGAAACCGTAGCAGCGGTCAAACAAAAAATGGAGCAGTGAAAAAAATGCGTATGCGCACGAAAATGCTTGTCATAATGGCCATCGCGGTTATTGCTTCAACTTTAGGGCTTTATGCCGGTTCACAATTCATAGTACTAGGCAGCTTCGCAAAATTGGAAGAACAAAATGTTCAACAAAATATTCAAAGAACCCTCAGCGCTTTGTCCAACGAATTCACTGACTTGAGTAGCAAAGCTGGTGACTATGCAGAGTGGGATGAAACGTATAACTTCGTTCAAGACGCAAACGAAGAGTACATCCAGAACAATCTTGATGCGCCTACCTTTGCTAATCTACGAGTAGACCTTGTTGTGTTTATCAACACTGCAGGTCAAGTAGTCTTTGGCACCGTTTTTCAACCAGATTTGACGACAGCACCACTTCCGCAGAGCGTCTTGGATATACTTTCCGCTAACGACACTCTTTGGCACCATCCCAACCTAGAGAGCAGAATAACGGGAATTGTTCCTCTAGCGGAGAAACCGTTGCTAATTGCCTCGAGACCTATATTGACAAGTTTCCATGAGGGTCCAATTCGTGGCGCGCTAATCATGGGACGCTACTTTGACTCTGAAGAAATAGAATATTTGAGTCAGACAGTGCATTTACCGCTCTCTTTGAGCCGCTTCACCGATTTAGAAAGCAACTCCGACTCCTATGCGGTATACCAATCTTTGTCGAAGGAAAACCCCGTCTTTGTGCAACCATTGAACGCGGACACGGTTGCTGGATATGTCCGCCTAACGGATGTTTATGGAAATTCATTTCTCGTGTTGAGAGCGGATATGCCTAGAGACATCTATAAACAGGGAGAAGCCACAGTCGCTTATTTTCTTGTGGCGCAAATAGTTACTGGCATAGTCACTGGCGTAGCAGTCCTGCTGATACTAGAGAAGTACATGGTATCTCGAGTTGATCGACTGGCGAGTGATGTCAAAAACATAGGAAAAAGCAATAGCGTCTCGGAGCATTTGTCGTGGGAGAGTAAGGATGAATTGTCTCTTTTGGCTGGTGCGATTGACTCTATGATGGAAGCGCGTCTCAAGGCTATCGAGCAAGTGGCTGCGATGGTTAGTCACGATTTGCGCAATCCGTTGACAGGAATAGCAAACGCAGCTTACTACTTGAGGATGAAAATAGGCTCCAATTTGGGTCCTAAGGCAACCGAAATGCTGGATCTTATCGATAGAGACATAGAGTACTCGAATAAGATTGTAAATGACCTTCTGGAATACTCAAGAGCAATAAAGCTAGACCTGTCGAAAAGCACTCCAAAATCAATACTAAAGGAAGCTTTGGCGTTTGTGAATATTCCTGCAAATGTTCAGATACTGGACTTTACAGAAGATACGCCGAAGATAAAGGTTGACATAGATAAAATGAAAAGAGCCTTTGTTAACATAATTAAAAACTCCTTTGACGCCATGCCTGAAGGCGGAAATTTGACGATAAAAAGCAAAAAAACAAGAGACAACGTGGAAATTTCCTTCACTGACACTGGAGCAGGCATACCGAAAGAAACTTTAGAAAGACTCTTCACACCATTATTCACAACTAAAGCCAGAGGCATGGGCTTCGGCTTGGCTATATGCAAACGCATAATAGAGGCGCATGGAGGAAAAATTTCCGTGGAAAGCAATGTTGGAAAAGGAACAACATTCACGTTCACTATCCCTATAGAACCCAAGCTGAAGGGGGTGACTAACTTTAACGGAACGGATTAGAATTCTTATAGTTGACGACGACGAAAGCGTAAGAGCAACGTTTACAGCAATATTGGAAGAGAACGGGTATATCGTTGACACTGCAGAAACTGGGAGAGACGCAATAGAAAAATCAAACAAGAACTTTTACAATGTTGCTTTCATTGATATTCGGCTTCCAGACATGGATGGAACAGAACTTTTGACTGCGATGAAAGAGACCACGCCGAAAATGCGGAAGATAATCATCACGGGTTACCCTGCGTTGCAAAACGCTATTGACGCTGTAAATAAAAACGCAGATGCCTACGTGCTTAAACCGCCAAAAATGAGGGAGGTGCTCAGCATGCTGAAAGAGCACCTGCAGAAACAGAAGGAGGAGAAGAAGCACAGCGAAGAGAAAGTTGCCGACTTCATACAAAAACGCGCCAAACAAATAGGCGAAAGAAAACCCAAGTAACCATATTTTCTCTAAATATTATGCATCTTTGATTTTCAGCCTGACGACATTTGTTAAACAAGCTTGCCGCATAGGCGAACGGGCAAAATTTTAAGTTCGCAGTATTACGTTTTCTGTGTACTTTTTCATGGTTTCAGCGAATTCAGCTATGGTTTCTGGCGCGTAAGGCTTAAGCGCCTCAAAGCGTTTGTCCAACGTGTCTTGTGGCACGAATTGTTGGAGCGCGTGGGTTTTTACGCCTTT
>CAYGYB010000184.1:0-3567 GCA_964354015.1 uncultured Candidatus Bathyarchaeia archaeon | reverse complement strand
TTCTATTTCTATACCAAACGCTTCAGCAGTATCAGCGATTTCCCGTCTGAGGTCGTCGGTTAAGTCGCCAGGGTGAAAATCGAAGTAGCCTGCCATGTCTATTGGCGTTGGTAAGCCTCCGCTTTCGCTTTCTTTGACTATGAAGAATTCCAGTTCAGGAGCGCACATGTACGTGAAGCCTGCTTTGGCGGCTTTGTCTACTGCTCGTTCAAGAATGTATCGTGGGTCTCCTTCGAAGCGTTTGTTTTGTGGCGTGTATATGTCGCAGATTAGTCGGCAGGAGGATTTTTCTTTTGGTCGCCATGGTAAAACTGCGAAGGTGGTTGGGTCGGGATATAGCACCATATCTGATTCTTCAATGGGTCTATAGCCCGTTATGGATGAGCCGTCGAATGGTTGACCGTTTTCAAAGATGCTTTCGATGTTCTTTGAGGCTACGGCTAGGTTTTTTATAATGCCGTTTATGTCGGTGAATTGGAGTCTGACGAATTTTATGTCTTGTTCTTGTATGTCTCGGATGACTTTGGCTACGTTTTTCTTCCAGACAGTGTCTTTGAAGTTTTTCATTTCTTATTCATCCTTAACTGCTTGAGGACCTTGGTTTATAAGTGTTTTGAAAAGATATTCAAGTAACAATATAGGAATATCGAAAAGCTAAACAGATACTTAAGATATTAACGCGTGCTTCTCTGTGGCTTGATCCTCAAAAGCGATACTAAGGGGTAATAGACTTAACTTCTACTGCGGTCTTGAATGCTGTACGAGAAGAATTTTAGAGGGTAAACGCACGAAAATCACCGAGTTTATGAAATTTGTATATGCGGATTTGCTTTTTCAAAATTGTTTAAGAGGATTTCGAAATCGAGGGCTGAAATATTGAAATTAAGGTCTCTGTGTGAACCACATTGGGATGCTGCTCCACCATCTCATAGATTATCTTTCTGAGCTCTTCAGGGCTTTCTGCTTCTATCACTACAACAGCGTCAAACCTGCCCAACACTGAGTCAGCCATTTTCACACCTTTAATTCGCCTAGAACCCACGATATCTTCTGAGGTCCCAGGCTTAACAGTAAGCATGACGAAAGCTCGTAGAGCTTTGCGACGCAGGTCTTTCGAAGCCAAATTCATCTCACCTAACAAATTATTCGCATACTACAGCACCAAAGAGGTTTCTGTATGAATTATGTTGGGATCTTTCTCAATCACTTTGTATACGATTTCGTTTATACTCTCAAGGTTCGGCGTTTCTATTAGAATGACCGCATCGTACCTTCCATAGATGGCGTCAGCCCGTACGACCTCTTTGACTTTGCTTTTTATTCTCGAGATTACTTCTAATGACGTAGCAGGCTTCGTTTGTATGAAAATATAGGCTTTCACTCTTTTCCACAATCCTCTTTATCTTTAAGTTTCAGTTAACTCCACAAGACCCTATCGTGTTTTAACCTAAAAGCTTTTTCGTAATTCCAGAATTTATTTTCTCGCAAGCCTGAATCCCTCTCCAACTTTAAACCCGGAATTTTAAACCGTAGAAACTCTGATTTTGTCGCGATTTAGCCTTTAAACCTTATCTTCATTATACAAAGCGCAGTAAACTAACGGTAAAGCCATTTTGTTGAGAAAAACAGGATATCGATCGTTTAGTTGCTAAAGAAGCAATGGCTTTAATCTTGAATGGGTTGTACAAAAAAGGAAGAAAGGGCGAGAACTCGGCGAGTTCTCAGAGTCAACAGAGGCGCTGTTTAATAGTCAAGATATTTCATTATTTCCCAAGGCGACACATACAAGCAGTACTGGTTCCAATCGTTCGTTTTGTACTCTATGAAGGCATCGAATATGTGGCTTCCAAGTGTTTGATGAATCACTTCATCGCTCTTCATTTCCTCTAAAGCATCCCGTAACGTGGTAGGAAGTTCCTTTATTCCCAGCGTTTTTCGTCTTTCAGAGGTCAATTTATAGACATCCTCATCAACTGGGTCACCTGGATCAATTTTCTTTTTGACCCCATCAAGCCCAGCCATTAGGATACAAGAGAACGCCAAGTAGGGGTTGCACGACGGATCAACGCCTCGATACTCAACACGCTTTTGTGCAGAATAACCTTCTCCCTTGTAATACAGTGGTATCCGTGCCAGCGCAGACCTGTTACGACGAGACCACATGATGTAGATAGGAGCCTCAAATCCCGGTACAAGTCGCTTGTAAGAGCTGATGGTTGGACAGCACACGGCGGTTAAAGCTTTAGCATGTTCTAGTAGTCCGCCAACAAAGTATCTGCCGAGTTGGCTGAGCTCCGCGTACTCGTCTGCTTCATCGTACATAACGTTCTTTCCGTTCTTCCAGATGGAGGAGTGGACGTGCATCCCACTAGCATTGTCTAGGTAAACTGGCTTTGGCATAAAGGTGGCTATGAGTCCATGTTTCTTAGCTACGTTCTTAGCTACAAACTTGTAATAGAGAGCTCTGTCAGCGGTATCCAACAGTTCGCCATACTTGAAATCAATCTCTATCTGACCAGTAGTGGCTACCTCGTGATGGTGCTTCTCTATCGTCAAGCCAAAGTTATCTTCGAGTATTGAGGCAACCTCATTTCGATATTCTACAGTTGTGTCTTCAGGTGGAGTTCTATAGTACGCCTCTTTCGGTCTTAGAGTAAAACCTCCAGGGGTAGTTTCAGGAGATTGAGGCACAACCCTTGGAGCACCCCATGAGTCACCTTCGCCTCCTTTTGGACTGACCCACATATCCCAGGTCAGTTTGGTCGGATCGATTGAAGAAAAGACAAAGTATTCTAATTCAGGAGCAAACAATCCAGTGTATCCCATTTCTTCTGCTGCTTTTATGGCTCTTTTCGCAACGTGACCTCTTGGGCATACAGCAGAGGGTTCTCGGCCGCCGTACGCTTCCAGAGCATCTCCAAGTATAATAGCGCTTTTTTGATTTTCGTCGCTGGTCCAAGGGATTATGGCTAAAGTTTTTGGGTCAGGCATGAAGATCATGTCTGATTCTTCGATGGATTTGAAGCCTCTTACTGAGGAACCGTCGAAACCTATTCCAGATGTGAAGGCATCTCCATTGAGGTAGTCTCTCGCGGGTATTACCATGTCTTGCAGCAAACCGCGGATATCCACGAATGCTGAATGTACCCATCGAACTTTGTTTGCTTTCAAGGTCTCTTTGGCTTTTTTTGTTGCCTCTTCCATGCTTTTCACCATTTTTCGCAGTCTTTGAATTTTCATATGTTATGGAAATGACATTCAACGTAAACATATATAAGCTTATCGCTTTATTTTTATGGATAAATGTTCAAACTATGCTCAAATTACTGAATTAATGTGTGTCGCGCTTCATGTGGTGTCCAACAAGAAAAACCATCAAAACAGCCGCGTTGCATATGACCAGTCAAGCTGCCGATTGGAATATTAAACTTCTCTGCGCAAAAAATCACCAATATCCGAAATGTTCTTCACCACAACCTCAGCGCCCTTCACATTGGTATCCGCAATGCACAGTATTTTGCCAAACCCCAAACACTCACCAAACTCATTCATCACCAACGCATAATC
>CAYGYB010000183.1:0-3591 GCA_964354015.1 uncultured Candidatus Bathyarchaeia archaeon | reverse complement strand
TTTTTTGGCTGATTATCAGTGACGCTGCGGAAACGTGGTCGGCTATAATTTTGAGTTGAGTAGCGTCTTGATGGGAAAAAGTGTCTACATCTGAGTGAGTTTTTATCAGAAGTGACGTGTTGTTTTTTCTTGCTGCGAAGTCGAAGCAGCTTGGGCGTGAGCAGCATAGGTTGGAAACTTGAAAATCTGCTTCTTTTAACGCGACGCTAAGGGCGGCAGCGTTCTCCATTTCCCAATGGTGCATCGAGCCGTCACGGGAATATGAGACTGCGGTGGAAGATATAAACAGATGCTTTTTCTTGGAACTGCAGCCTATTTTAAAATGCATATGCGAAGGCTAAAATGCCTATTGTGCAGTTAGCGTGCACTTGTTTTGTGAATTAAATGCGGTTTGTGTGATAAAAAAAAGGGAGAGAGGAAATGGGGAGAGGAAAACACTGAAAAACACCGAGAACAAATCAGAGAAAAGATTATTAGACAATTGCTATGTTGAGAACTTGCCATAATGAGTTCACATAGCTTTGTATTTTCCAGCTTATTGCTTGCGCATGTTCATTATGTTGAAACGGATACTCAAGAAGACGAAAACTGCTGCGTATGCGCTTAGGACTATGACGTTGAGGACCGGACCAAAGAAAGTCTCTCCGCCTGAAGCGTAACTTGCAAGTCCAACAGTGTGCGTTAAAGGCGAGAGAAAAGACACCGCTTGCATCCATGTTGGCAGCTGTCCGATTGGTGTGAATACTCCGCTAATGAAGAGCAAAGGTATCCGTACAAAATTCAGGGGCATCATCACCTGCCCCACGGTCTGTCCTGGGATTGAAGCGAACAGTATCCCCAAAGCTGAGAATGCCAAAGATGACAACGCAAAGCAAGCAATCAATGCTGCAAGATTTGTTATCTGAGAACCAAAGGCGATTATCCCAACCAAAACCGGAATGACAGAGATTAACGCTCCATAGATGATTCCTCCGAGAGTTTTACCCATGAGAACGGACAATAAGGAAACGGGTGAGGTTAGAAAGCGTTCAAATGTTTGGTCGGCACGTTCAAGCGGAATAACTACTGGACCTATGGATGAAGAAGCGAAGAAAAGCGTCTGCGAGATTAGAATTGGAATTTGTTGAGCTAAGGGCAAGTTTCTCCCGATAGTGAACGCTAGAAATAGAGTGAAGGGAAATAGAATTCCAAACATTATTGACGGGGGTTGCATGTAGTAAGTTCGCATATCCTTAGCGGTTATGGCCCAAGCCACGCGTATCTCTCTACCCACATGTTTTGAATGTACATTCATTGATGGTTCCTCGAATTAGTCGTCTTTTGGTTCCTGCCCTGACCTAGTTTTTCAGGTTCCTCGTGTTCAGTAGAAGGCTTGATGCCTGTCAAGTTCACGAAAACATCTTCTAGGCTCGGACCAAGAGTGTTAACAGTAACCAATTTGAGATTGTTTCTCTGAGCATAATTCCATACCGAGACAAGAACGCTACTTGGATCGCGGGTGAAAAGTTTGAACTTATCACCTTGCTTCACAGTTTCGCTAACAAGCGGAAGCGCTTCTAGTTCTTTTAAGGCGCTTTGGGGCGTGGATTCAAATGCAATCTCTACGGATTGGAGACTTTCTACGGTTCTCTTGAGCTTTTCTGGGGTATCGATTGTTGCTATTTTGCCGTTATTAATAATTGCGACCCGATCGCACATTTGGCTTGCTTCTTCTATGTTGTGCGTTGTGATGAAGATTGTTAGTCCCTGTTGATTCAGTTTCCGAATTAGGTCACGTATTATGAGGACACTCTGCACATCTAATCCTGAGGTGGGTTCGTCTAAGAAGATAATGCTTGAACGGTTCATCAATGCCATAGCGATGCAAATACGTCGCTTCATTCCCCTAGAAAAACCTTTGACTCTCTCCTTGCGTCGTTCATAGAGCCCAAACATCTTAAGAAGCTCTTCAGCACGGCTTTCCCGAAAAGCCTTGGGCATGTCATAGAGTTTTCCAGTGAAGATTAGATTGCCCCAGGCGGAGAGGTCTTTGTAGACATTGCTTACATCGGGAACAATTCCCATCTGCTCTTTTGCTGAAACGGATTGGCGTTGGATGTCGTAGCCCATTATTGTGGCTGTTCCTTCGGTAGGTATAGAGACGCCTGTGAGCATTCGTATCGTTGTCGTTTTCCCAGCTCCGTTTGGGCCCAAGAAGCCAAAAACCTCGCTGGATTTGACTTCAAAAGAGATGTGATCTACCGCCAAAAGCTTGCCATAATACTTGGTCAGATTTGAAGCTTTTATTGCGTTATCCATTTTGCTCGATATCTCCAAAGACTGGAAATTTTTTCAGGCTTTTAGTCTAATACTACATCACAAAAAGGGGGGGAAGCTGCACTTGGGTCATGTATTCTTTATTTTTTTAGTTCCTTGATTTTCTCTGCTACTGCGGATAGTTCTTTCTTGAGTGACTCGGCGTAGTTTTCTAAGTGCTCAATTTTTTCCTCTTTTGTCAGGAAACGTCTTCCATGAGGGTAGACTCCTGCTTCGCAGTCGCATTGGCAACCACATTCTCCACACATCAGGCTATAACCTCCTTTAAGTTATTAATATTAAAAGTAAAGTATTTAAGCTATCAAGTTTATAGTAATATAGCAACTACACACAACGGAAGTAATAGCCTATGCCCGAAAAGTGTGATCAAATTTGCTTTTGCCCCATAAAAGGAGTTATAGACGTTATAAGCAAGAAATGGACGCTTTTCGTCGTCAACGCTCTCGGTAACCGAGGAACCTTAAGGTTTAACGACTTGATGAAAGAGTTAAGCGGCATTAGCCCAAAAACCTTGTCCGATACGCTCAAAGACCTCCAAACCGAACAAATAATTAAAAGAGAGCCCTTCGCCGAAATACCTCCACGAGTAGAATATTCACTCACAGAAAAAGGCACAGAGCTCAGAAAGGCAATCATGCCGCTTCTGAAGTGGGCTGCAACAAGAAACCACGCCCCGAACTACAAATGCAACTATAGGAAAATCCCAGCACACATGGTAAAAACCGATACTGATGGCAAACACAATAAATGAACGCTGCTATCGTTGTGCTATTATCATTGCGTGTGCCTTGTCATAAGGCTCTAAACGCACAGTTTCCTTCACATCAAAGCCTCTTTTCTTTAGCACGCGGGCTTCTTGCTGGTAAATTTCCGCGGGCTCTCGTGTCACGTCGATGCTCTGAGATTTCACGGCAAGCATAACCCAGCCCTGCGGTTTCAGGAACACATCAGCGTTATCCGCTAAGACTTTAGCTTGCTCTGGCTGTGCTATGTCGCAGTATATGCAGTCTACTTTGCCATTGATGAACAGGGCGTATTTTTCTGGAAACCGCGCATCTTCTAGAAACGGCGACATATTCAGCCTATACGCGCAAACGTTGTCAACTAAATCCCGCAAAGAACGCGAAGCAAACTCCACACAGTAAACGTGACCCTGCTCCCCAACAATATCAGAAACGTGGCTTGGCGTAGTTCCAGATGCAGCGCCCAAATAAAGCACTTGGCTCCCAGCCTTTATCGGTACCGTGTGCACGCCTTTGATTATAGCGGCTGCCA
>CAYGYB010000182.1:0-3598 GCA_964354015.1 uncultured Candidatus Bathyarchaeia archaeon | reverse complement strand
TGCTTCGCTCCATGCGGGGCTGGCTTTTTTTACGGTGCATTGGATAAACCCAGTTGAGTCTCGCACTAACAGGAATATCATTTCTTTGCTTTCTCTTTTACGGTAAACCCAGCCTTTTACGGCGACCTTCTTGTTTTCGCAGTATCCGTCTAAGATTTCGCGAATTTGCACCAAGACCATGCGCCTCGTCAACGTTTCCTCTAAATATTGCTTTCAAAGCTAAATGCCTATCTATTCCAAATTTCAATCCTCATTAAACACGCACCACAATTTGGGAGAATTCGCCTCTTAAGATCTGGAGAAAGTGCTTTAATTTTGCCGTGAAAAACACGGCACTATGAGTACGGAAAAATCCGCAAAAACCAGTTAGCAAGTAAATATTTTCAATTGTTTAGCATGGTAAAGGTTAATTATTTATATAAGGCGCATGTAAAAACACACATATGTCTCAGAAAGTTTTATCTGTCAGCAACAAATTACCCGACTGGAACAAACATGAATAACACGGTGGAAATTGACGAAATAGACGTTAAAATTCTTCGTGAATTAATTAAAGATGCGCGAGCAAAACTGAAAGACATTGCAAAAAAATGCGGCGTATCATCCACGACTATAATGAACCGAATTAAGCGCTTAAAAACTACAGGCGTCATAACGGGAGCAGTGCAATACATCGACATGGCCAGATTGGGTTATTTGTGCCCAGCAACTATCGGGATTAGTTTAAATTATAGTCAAGAGTCGCAAGTTATTAAATTGATCAGGGAACGAGCGAAGGTAATTATGTTTGATCAGAGTGTTGGAAAAAATGATATAAGCATCTTTTGCGTCGCAAAAAACATTAAGGAATTAGATGATTTAAAACAAATCATAAAAAAACAGCCGCAGATACGAAGAGTAACTATCAACCTCTGGAGCACACCCTACCCCACTTTTGAAAAGCTCGATATACAACCAACAAGAGCCTGAATATATGGACGAACTTGACGTGAAGATAATAAATGCACTAACAAAAGATGTTCAAAGGTCTTTTTTAAGCATTGCAAAAGAAATTGGAGTTTCACCGAAAACTGTGCAAATAAGGTACAATAAACTGCAGGAAGAAGGAATAATCTTGCTGTCCTGCATAATAGTTGACCTCGCAAAGCTCGGGTATCAAGGCAAAGCTTACTTAATGATAACTAATGCAGCTAACCATGATAAAACAGAAACTATCGATGCTCTCAAACAAATGCAAAACGTGTTCACAATCGTCGAAATTATTGCAGGAGATATTGACGTACTTGCCCTTGCGGCAGTCAAAGATTTCAAGAGTGTAGTTAATTTAGTGAATGAAGTTAGAAAGCTGCCGAGTGTGGATCACGTAGAAGTTACATTCACTAATGATACCACGTTCCCAGTTGGTAAAGAGTTTAATGCCGTGTTTCGGACAAAAGAAAAAGCGAATGTTTAGCGGGCGTCTGGAAAAGAGGTAAACATTTTAACTGGACAAGTTGTTACCGTAGGGGTTTGCTGAGGCTCTGAAGACCAAACCAAAGGAGAACGAAAAATGCAACTTTTCAGGGAACAAAGCCGCAATCACTTTTATGTACAGAGCCTTCTCAGCCCCCTTTCCAACGTGCTGAATAGGTAATTGACTAAAAAAGGGGAAATTGAGTTTTGACTGCGTTTTGCCATTTCAAGATCGCTTCCTGAGAATCAGTATGCCAACGATGGCGACTGCGATTATTATTGCGATGCCCATGCCCACGATGGTCAACGTGTAGTCAGGTATTACTTGTGGTTCTGGTGTTGGCGCTACTGTTGGTGCTGGACCGACTGTTATGGCGGTTGATGCACCTGAGCTGCCGTAGGAGTCGTCGCCCGCGAAAGAGGCTACAATCGTGTAGTTGCCTTCAATTGGCGGAGTCCACGCGCAGCTGAACGTGCCATAGTAAGCGTTGCTTGTGACTGCGCCAATAGTCTCCCAGTTGTCGTTTGAGTCCAAAGCACTTAAGTATACTGGAATTCCGGTCATTGTGGCATTATTGAAAATTCCAGCGATTGGCAGTTGCATGTGCAAGTATTCCATCTGCGTGGTCATTGATTCTGGGCTAACACATGGAGTGTTAGGCTGAGCAGGAGACAGATCCATCACTGTACCTTCAATCACGACTTTCTCGCCTAATGCAATTGCTTTTGGTCCTGCTGTGACTGTTGTTGCGCTTTTGCCCTTACCATAGACGTACATATAGCCATCATCTGGGCTACTGGTTACGAGATATCCGTCAGCGACAGCGGCTGGGGTCTGAGATCCCGTCATCGTCCATATGCCTGCGCCTGTGGTTGCGTTGATGCAGTGGATTTTCCATCCTCGCGTGCGGGGGTAGGTAGGTGTGTGCTCGGTATTGTATGTGTACAGCTTTCCATCAGCGATAAATCCTCCTGCGTTGAATGCATTGACTGGTGCACCATTTTCATCAGTGTATGGAGTTTCATATGGAACAGTGTAATCCGTGTATTTCCAAACTATTTTGCCGTTGGTCCAATTGAATGCGTAGACGCCGTCGTAGCTTTGCCTGTAGAGAAGACCGTAAGCCGACTGGTAGGCGTAGGCTCCGAAGCTATCTGAGCCCCACGGATATTCCATAATTTCGCTCTTCCATGCTACATTTCCTGTGCGTATGTCGAAAGCCTCATAGAATCCTTTCTCCATTAATACAGCGACTTTTCCGTGATCAGCGACGAAGCAGCTTGTGCTGTATCTGGTATCTGAATATGTTTTGTTCCATAGCAGTGCCCCTGTGTCCATGCTGATAGCCTGCATATATGTTCCATAGTATACACCTATTCCCGTAGGAGCAAGACCGACCATCCATACAGCAATGTCATTTTCGAAATCGAAAGAATATCCAGCATAGCCCATAATGCCACCAGGAAAACTTGGTAGTGTAAACGGTACGGTGACGTTTTTTATTACTCTTGAAGCGAAATCAGTGCTACTTCCAGCTGTGCTCCATTTAATCAAGAAAGTCTTCTGGGTCGCACCTGAGCCAACGGTCTGCATGCTCAAGACGTAGGGGTCATCGTAAAAGCCGCCATATGACGAACCGCCTTGGACACCGCCAATTAATTGCGGGGTCAAGCCTGTTACGTTAAGTGTTACCGCTCCAGTCCATGGGTTGATTTTTATAAGTCTGTTGCCTGATAAAGACAGAAGATCCACTGAGTAAGTGTTAGACTCTGTAGCTCCCGCCACGGCAACGGCTGTCGCTCGGGTGTATGAGATTACTTGTGGTGTGACGCCGCCTTGTGAGACTGGTATCGCGTAGTACTGGTCTCCGGTGCGTAGATCGTAGCATACTGCGCAGCTGGTTGGTACACCGTTTACTGGCATTGTCAGTGTTTGGTAGCATCTTCCATTGTAGATCACGGAAGGAACGCTAGGGAATCCACTGGTGCTGTATGTTCCTGCTGTACCTCCGATTATTCCAGCGTCGGCTTCTTGCCGTTTCCACAATATGTGTCCTGTATTTGGCGCTTGAACATAAGGAACGAAGTTGTAGCCAGCTATGTACGGGTTCGTGTCAGCAGGCCAGTTGGGATCTTCCTCGGAACC
>CAYGYB010000181.1:0-3607 GCA_964354015.1 uncultured Candidatus Bathyarchaeia archaeon | reverse complement strand
CGATCAAGCATCCTATCTCTTGCTCATTCATCAGCCTAACAGCCTCTTCCACTGTAGAGTCTTTCGTTATGGTGATTACCTTGCGTACCATGATGTCACGTGTTTGGACAGAGATGAATTTTCCCCAGTACTCTTTTGCTCCAGCACGACTTAAGTGTTATGAACCGAGAATCTGTATCTCAGGTTGAAGTTTTCGTGACCCTCGCTGAGTAAAAAAGAGGAAAAGAGGCATTTCATTTGGGTTGTTGTTGTTGGATTAAATTTTAATCCCACACACACAAAACTGGTTAGTGGTTTCCTGAGTTGGAAAATGTTCTTTTCCTGTTAGCGTCGAAATGCTAATAAACAATTCGTTCTATATACAAATACAGGTATTTCCTTTACTTAGAAATCGCGAGGGAGGTGATTTGTTGGTTAAGGTGAAGAAACGTGTTGGTGGTACGGAAGAATTTGATAAGGCTAAACTGAAGGCTTCTTTGAAAAAGGCAGGAGCCAAAGAAGATCAAGCAACAAAAGTCACTGAAGTTGTTGCAGGTAAGGTAAAAGAAGGAGTAACATCCACTGAGATTAGGCGGATGGCAGCAGCCGAACTCAAGAAGGTGGACGCAGCAGCCGCGAAAAAATACGAGGCATTCAAAAAACCATCGAAGTAGTTTCCGAGAACAGGCAACGGAGCGCACAAACCGCAGTTTTCTATCGATATGGAAAAAGAGAGTGGCGAGAATGGCAAGACGGCATCGGAATATATCAACCAAAAACTGGAAAGTTTAAAGTTACATGCGGAAGTTCTAATCCGTTCCTAGTACCTTTCCAGACCCCAGCAGGAACCCTTTCGTTCAATCAAAACGTTGTCGATAGAGTTAAGGCAGTTAGAGAATTTCTCGAAATGCAAAAAACCGAATTATGGGATAATGAAAATTGAATTACCTACGTCGTTAGTTCAGCTCAAGCGTACCTAATTTCTTCAATTAGGTACGTGTCGCAAACAAAGGTAGTATGTGATAATTAGTCTATTGAACTGAGAGTATTACTAATGAACTGACGGTAACACACTACCTTTCTTCACCTGCCCCACCGTCGTCAGTTGTTGTTCACCGTCAGTCGGTGGTGGTGGTGGATTAAAATTTAATCCAACAACCAAATTGCTGCGTAGTGGATAGAGCCTTTGAAAGTTGAGGAGTACACTGACTTAAAATAACTAAAAGTTACTAAAAGTTGTTAATTTGTTTCTGCAGTACTCCAGAACAAACTTACAGTTTTTTAGTCATCACGTAAGCAGCTTCGCCGTCCGAGTAATAGCCCGTAAGTGTTTTGCCCACCTCAAAACCCAACTTCTTATACAACGCAATACCCACCGTGTTCGTTATTCTAACTTCCAAGTAACACTGCTTTGCCTTATACTGAAGCATACCTTCAAGCGCCGAATTAATCAACGCCTTCGCAACACCCTTACGCCTGTACTGCGGCAACACAGCAACAGAAACAACATGACCTTTCCTAATCAAGCCGCCTAAACCATGATTTGACAAGCCCACTTCAACACGGCACATAATATAACCAGCAATTTTACCGTTCTCCTCAGCCACGATGAAGGTTTCAGGGAACCGCTCATACAAATCCATAAAGAAATAGTCCGTGTAGTTCTCCGGCAGGCAGACGCGGTTGATTTGCATTACGCCTTGCAGGTCGTCTGGCGTGAATTTGCGCAGTTTGAAGGTCTCTTGCATCTTTTCGCCTTCGTAAACGAGATTCCCCAACTAAACTTAAAGCTTACGTTTCTATGCTTCCTTCTGCTGATTTTACTTCAGGCAGAGCGAAATTGCCATAAGGCATCACCCACACTTTCGCCTGCGAACCAGCAGCCTTCAACGCTTCAGCAAGGGCGTCATTAACCGCACTCGCAGTCTTCAACTTGAAGACATTCACCGCGTAATAATCAGGCAACGACGAAACAAGAACAATCAAGTGATTCTGCAAAGCCTTCAGCAAATAATACGCTTTATGCCCACCTAAAGCAAAATTACGCTTAATCTCACGCTCAACCGCCTTCAACTCGCCAAACCGCACCATCCAATCATAAAACACCTGATTCCCATGTCCCTCAGGACACTCAGCAACAAGAATCACCACACCACCGCGCTTAACAACCTCCAACGCGTTGTCCAACGCCTTGTACGCCTGAAATAGATTAATATCCGCTGGACAACCACCCGGACTGACGACCACGATGTCTGCTCTGCGATCCACGGTTACACGGTACATGGCGTCAACGGCTTTAACTGCCTCAAGAAACGCCTGCTCCAAATCGCCCGCAAAAGCCTTGACGATTTCGCCTTTGCTGTTGGCGACAACGTTCACGATGAAATCCACCTTCGCCATTCGCGCAGCTTCAGTCATGTCCTCATGCACGGGGTTTCCCGCTAAAACTCCAGTCCGCGCATTAGCATTCAAAAGCAAAGCATGATTATGCTTTATGGTTTCTTCGCCTGAGACAGCGGGCAACACGCTTTTTCGTCCGCCGCCGTAGCCCGCGTAATAGTGAAAAACCACATCGCCAACAAGCACTTTCACATCTGCTTCGGCGAACGCGCGGTTCAAGTAAACCTTATTCCCATGCGTTTTAGTGGTGCCCACGTAAACCAAGTCTTGAGCTTTACAGTCGTGGCTAACCGTCTTGACGCGCTTGAGAACTTCTTCGCTGAGAAGCCTATTTGCTTCTTCAGTCGTGACCGCTCTATGAGTGCCGCAGCCGAAAATCACCGTGACATTCTCGTCGCGCACACCCGCAACGTTCAACTCCGCAAGCACGGGTAAAAGCATAATGTCACTTGGCGCGTGCCTCGTAGCGTCATCCACCACTATCGCCACTTTATGCTCTGCCTTGGCGATTTCGCTTAGCCTCTTGGCGCCAATGGGCTCTTTTAGGGCTCTTTCCACTTCCGCTTTAGCGTCAGCTACGCTCGGTTGTTCTTTGGGTTGAATGGAGCCCAGAAGGTTTCGGGCTGGAACCCTAACGCAGACATCGGTTTTGCCGTAAGGAAGCCAAACGTCTACCATGGCAACATCACGAATTGCATCGCATATTATAACAATGTGACGCGTTAAGAAGCTATTAAGCCTTATCAAAAACACCTGCTAAAAACTAAGAAGGACAAGTTTCTTGACAAACATCGCGGATCAAGAGCTACGACTCCGCCTTTATAAAAGGGAGGGGGTAGTCTCTTCCGAGCACTAGATGGCTTACCTAAACTCACCGTGCAGTTTAGCAACCAACGGCTATGCAGGTCTCAAGTATATGCGAAGCTGCCCTTTTGAGACTTGAAGATCTATTCTGCCAGCTGAGGTGCAGCACTTTGACGCAGGTCCAGCTGCTGAAATGGCTAAAACGTTTCGGAATGCAGATTTTGCACCCAGCAGTTCCTTAGCTGCCTCCTTTGTCAATTCAATTTCCAAATGAGTTACTTTCCATTCCTCGGCGTCCACAAGCACGTTTTTGACTTTGCCTACTCTAAAGTTCTCAACGTATACTTCCTTATCAATTAGTTCACTAGCTTTCATGCAATCGCTCTCCACGGAGAGTGTATTTCCATAGTTTGCTTATATAATT
>CAYGYB010000180.1:0-3617 GCA_964354015.1 uncultured Candidatus Bathyarchaeia archaeon | reverse complement strand
ATTGGCAACATGACGAGTCCTAACTACCGTTTGATCAACTGGACCACACTTGGAACCACCAGCAACTTCGCTTCCAGGGTAGTGGGCAACATAACCTGGCCGTGGAGCAGCTTAGGCACAACCGTCGACTACAACGCGGGCATCGCTGCTTCGGCGTCTAGTATCTCTCGAGGGGGAGCATATGTTGCAATGAACGCAATGGCTGCCAGCCTGAAAACAGGACTACAGCTATGGAACATAACACGCGAAGGCGAAACGGTATACAGCGGATCGGCTGTCATCGCTGACCATGGAAAAGTCGCCGTATTGACAGAGCAGGGGTATTTCTTGGCTTTGAATCTGAATTCAGGGCAAGTAGCATGGAAAAGCGAGGCGTTGGCCTATCCTTGGGATGAACCTGGCTTCGGGGCTTACGCTGTAGAATCAGCTTACGGCCTATTATACCACGAAGCCTACTCGGGCGTCTACGCGTTTGACTGGAAAACAGGTAAAATAGCTTGGAAATTCGAAGCGCCAGCGGCATACCCGTACGAAACTCCGTACGTCGACGAAAACGGGACAACCGTGTATTCTTGGAACACTGGTGCCATAGTTGCTGACGGAAAACTCTACGCATACAATACTGAGCACTCAGCCACTGTGCCCATCACCAGAGGATGGAAGCTCCACTGCATCAACGCTACTACTGGCGAGGGCATATGGAGCGTAATGTTACCTGGGGCTGCGTCTAAACACACCACAGATATAGGTGCTATAGCCGACGGGTACCTGACAATCTTCAGCAGTGACGGCTACATGTACGTCTATGGCAAGGGTAAAAGCGCGACCACAGTCACTGCATCACCAAAAACTATCGCAAAAGGAGCCCAAGTATTGATTGAGGGCACGGTCTTGGACCAGTCTCCAGCTCAGCCTGGCACTCCATGCGTATCCAAAGACTCGATGGCCACGTACATGGAATACCTGCACAAGCAGCTGCCAATACCCTCAGGCTACAAGGTGACTGGAGTTCCAGTGAGGTTGCTCGCCGTTGACACAAACGACAACGTAGTCGACTTAGGCACAGCAACAAGTGACATAAGTGGCAGCTTCCAGTATGCATGGACCCCGACAAACGAGGGCGTGTACAGGATCACCGCCACTTTCGCGGGCGACGACTCCTACGGTAGCTCATGGGCAGAAACCGCAGTATCAATAGGCCCAGCGCCAGCAACACCAACGCCGACACCAACAGAACAACCGCAAGCAGCACCCGACAACACACCAACGATCGTAGGTACAGGAATCGCAATAATAATCGCAGTAGTCATAGCCACCATACTGATACTCAGAAAACGACCTTAGCCTTCCAACAAAAACCAATCAAAACCCCCCTTTTTCTTGTCAGTCTGGTTGAAGCACGCCAGAGGGGCTGAGAAGGCTCTGCGGTACCCAAACGATTTTAGCATTAACCAGCAGGATTTCCTCTTTTCTCCTTTAAATCTTGCATGTGCAGAGCCTCAGCAAACCCTTGCTCGCTCAAACGGACTATCACCCTTTCTTGAGCGAAAAACCTCTGAGCATGGAGGTAAAGCTTCTATTCTCATGTATGAACCGTTAAAAGTTGAGACTTGTAAGAAGCGCAAAAGCATAATGGCGCAACTGAAAATGCACGCGCGCATCTAATGTGGGGCTGGCGTGTCAGCCATAACCCGCCTTTTGTTTTTTGTGGCATTCGGCTAATCGGGCTACCCGCGCTTTAGGTAGAGACCTCATCAGCGTCTGTTTGCCCTTTCCACTTGCAGGACAGCCGTTTCACCGCTTCGCACCCAGCATACTCAGCAACTTAACATGCATCATCGCCACGCGCTGAGTGGACGTTTCGTTTCTGCTCCGTAGCCAAGGCTCTCGCCTTGCCCCATAGGGGCTGCAATTCTACCCGTGGGCGGAGTTTCCTCAAGCCCCACACAGTGAGACTCGAAAGCCACACACCAACTCGCCAGCCCACTATCCAAATGCGCAGCCGCAAGCAATAAGAATTTCTACGCGCATCTATCCATTAGACGAGTTTGCCAGTGGCTACTAGAATCACCTTGCCTCCAACATGAACCCGTATGTTTCCAGCCTTGTTTTCCGCCTTCAACAACAGCAGCGAACACCTCCTTACCTCGTAACCTTGCTCAATTCTGGCGTTTACTTCGTCAGTACCAAAATAGCGATAGCGTGATAAGTAACCTGCGAGGCAACCGTTGCCTGAGCCTGTTGCTGGGTCCTCTGGAACACCGAACAAATCAGCGAACACTCGCACGTTCAAATCATTGCCCTTGTTGTAGGTTTCAGGGCAGAAAACAAGAATTCCCGCTTTCGCTTCCTTTGCCAACTCAAGCAAGCATTCTTCGTTGATTTTTGCTCGTTTAACGGCAGTTAACGTCTTTAAGGGAACGATAATGAAGGGCAATCCAGTGGATACTTCTTGAATTGGATAGCGGTTGTCAAAATCATCTACGCTAAGCCTCAGAACCTGTACAAGCTGCGACGTGCTGAATGTTTTGCCGAAAGTCGGCGGCATCTGTTCCATCCAAGCTATCTCTTGCGATGCCCCAACTTTTTCAAAGCTGACTGGAATTTGGCCTATCTTCAAGTTTAACAGCACATTGCGAACGGGCTTCTTGATTATGAAACGCTTTATCACGTATGCGGTGCCTAACGTTGGGTGTCCAGCAAACGGCACTTCTGTTGCAGGCGTAAATATGCGGACGCTAAATCCGCCTTTGCGCTGCTGATGCGAAAGGATGAAGGTTGTTTCAGAAAAGTGCATTTCGTTGGCTATTTCCTGCATCTGCTCACTGGACAGTGCAGCGCCGCTGTTCACTACGGCAAGCTGGTTTCCCGCGTATTTTTGTTCAGCAAACACATCAACCAGATAAAACGTCAATCTGCTCATCTTGGTTCACAGCTCCAAAAGAGTGACAAAGGCAATATATTAAATACGTAGTAGAGGCGCCGATGCGCAAACGCTTTCTTGGAGTTTTCCAAATCTTGCGGAACAGATAAGAATTCCCTGCAACGCTATTAACGGTTATGAACAAACGCATCATCCTCATCACGGGCACGCCTTGCGTTGGAAAAACCACCATCGCACGCCAGCTCAGCAAGAAACTAGACGCGCTGTACATTAACCTAACCGAGCTCGCCGAAAAAGAAAATTTAACCCTCGGTCAAGACAAAGAAAGAAAAACCATGGTAATCGACGAAAACAAAATGCGCAGAAAAATACGCGAAACAATAGACACAACCGAAAAAAGCAACATCGTCATCGACGGCCACTACGCCGCCGCGGTCGTGCCAAAAAGCCACGCGACTCACATATTCGTTCTAAGGCGAAATCCCGTGGAACTCCGCAGGTTCATGGAGAAATGTGGCTTTCAAGGGCCTAAACTGTGGGAAAACTTGGCCGCCGAAATCCTAGACGTTTGCCTCGTCGAAGCCCTAAGCGAGCACGAAAAAGAAAAGGTATGCGAGCTGGATGTTACTGGCAAAACAGTGGAAAACGTCGTAACCGAAATTTTAGCCGTGCTAGACAGTCGCAAAAAGTGCCGCGTGGGCTGCGTAGACTGGCTGGGCATGCTTGAAACGCA
>CAYGYB010000179.1:0-3631 GCA_964354015.1 uncultured Candidatus Bathyarchaeia archaeon | reverse complement strand
CTTTCACCGCTTGTGGCTCCAGACCTGCACAACATCGGCGTCATGCTGCCCTACACTGGTTTGCATTACATGCTCTTCGACCGAGTTGCTGACGCGGCGTTTGTGATGACAAGCGCGAACCCGCCTAACCAGCCCATCGTGAAAGACAACGACGAAGCACTCAAAACGCTGGGCAACACGGTGGATTATTTCCTGTTTCACAACCGCAAAATCGCCTACCGCTGCGACGATTCAGTAACCCGCGTCCACGGCAACCGCAACGCGTTCATACGCCGTAGCAGAGGCTACGCGCCCGCCCCAATAATGCTCACGGAAAAAGCGAAGCGCTGCGTAATCGGCTTAGGCGGAGAATTAAACAACACCGCCTGCATCTTGCTTGGGAACAAAGCGTTCATCAGCCAGCACGTGGGCGACGTGGAAAACCTCGAAACCAAAACTTTCCTCCAACAAGCCACAAACCACCTAATCCGCTTAACAAACAGCCACGTAGACGCCGTAGCCTGCGATTTGCACCCGAAATTCACCACAACCGCTCTAGCGCAGGAACTGGCAGAAGCCCACGGTTGGCAACTAATCCAAGTGCAGCATCATCACGCGCATATTGCAGCGTTAATGATGGAACACGCAGTGGACGCGGTAATAGGCGTAGCGTGCGACGGCTACGGCTACGGCGTTAACGGCGAAGCATGGGGCGGCGAAATCCTGCTCGGCACCCGCAACACAGCGGCATTCACGCGCTTAGCTCATCTGGAACCGCAGCCGCTAATAGGCGGAGACGCGGCAACCCGCCATCCACTGCGCATCGCAGCAGCAATACTCAACAAGAAAATAGACGTTGAACCGTGGCTTCTGCAGAACGCTGGGCACTTGCCTCACGGCGAAACCGAAGCAAAACTCCTACTCCAACAGCTAAAGCAAACCAGCGGCACAGTTGAAACCACAAGTTGCGGCAGAATCCTAGACGCAGTTGCCGCTGTGTTGGGCGTATGCTACGAGCGCACGTATGAGGGCGAGCCGGCCATGAAGTTGGAATCCGCAGCTATTACAGGCAATGATGCGTTGAAACTGAAGCCCATAATAAATGGCAACGTGTTGGACACGACACGGCTGCTTTTGGAAATCTTCGAAAACCGCGCTAAGCTTCGCAAGGCGGATTTAGCTTATTCTGCACATGCCTACTTAGCCAAGGGCTTGTCTTCGTTAGCTGTGGAAAAGGCTTTGCAAAACGGCATCAGCACAGTCGGCTTCTCAGGCGGCGCAGCCTGCAATGTGTTGTTGTCGTCGCTTATGCGAGCGAGTGTTGAAGCGGCTGGCTTGCGCTTTCTAGTGCATGAGGCGGTGCCTGCGGGCGACGGCGGAGTTTCTTTCGGCCAAGCCGCGGTAGGTGGATTCTGGAGTTTCTAGACCATAACCATTTTATCGCTGTTGTTTCTCGGTTTAAGGTTGATGCAGTATGTGTTTGGCGATTCCAGCACGCGTTATAAGCGTTGACAACGATAAAGCTCAAGTGGACTTCGGCGAAGGCGTCTTAAGAGAGGTTAACGTGACGCTTGTAAACGCCAAAGTAGGCGATTATGTTTTGGTGCACGCGGGCTACGCTATCCAGTTGATGGATGAAAAGGACGCTTTGGAAACGTTGAGCTTGTGGAATGAGATTCTTGCGTCTCAAAAAGAATGAGTAGGCAAGGTGGCGACGCATGACTGAAAAACTCAGGTTTCGAGACCCCGAACTAGCACGGAGCGTAGCGCAGAAAATTCACGCGTTAACGCCGAAGGATAAGCTCATTAAAATCTGCCATGTCTGCGGCACACATGAATGGACGATTACGCATTATGGCTTGCGTAGCCTCTTGCCCGCGAACGTTGAAGTCATCGCTGGACCAGGCTGCCCAGTCTGCATAGTGCCCGCGTCAGAAGTTGATGCCGCTGTTGAGTTAGCGTTGAAGGGCATGGTGATTGCGTGTTTCGGTGATCTTCTCCGCGTTCCTGGCTCGCACATGCCGCTTTTAGACGCCAAAGCCAAAGGCGCCGACGTTCGCATAGTTTACAGCGTAAGCGACGCCGTCCAAATGGCTCGGAACGAGGCGGGTAAAGAGTTTGTTTTTTTCGCAGTGGGTTTCGAAACAACCGCACCCTCCACAGCAGTTGAAGTCTCGCAGAAGCCGCCTAGAAATTTGAGCTTTCTAATTTCGCATCGTGTGATTCCGCCAGCCATGGAGTTGCTCGCGAAAATGGATGACTTGAACTTGGACGGTTTCATCGCGCCTGGCCACGTCAGCACCATAATTGGGCTTAGACCTTACGAGGTTTTCCCCGAGAAGTATGGTTTGCCAACTGTCGTTGCAGGTTTTGAACCGTTGGATGTGCTGTTCGCCGTTTACATGATACTGAGGCAGTTACGTGAGGGTAAGCCGAGGCTGGAGAATGAGTATGTGCGTGCTGTGCAGTGGGAAGGCAACACTAAAGCGCAGAGGCTCATCAGCGACGTTTTTGATGTTAAAGACGGCAAGTGGCGGGGGCTAGGCACTATTCCCGCGTCTAAGCTTACGCTTAAAGCGCAATACGCCACTTATGATGCCTTGTTGAAGTACAACGTTAAGGTTGCTGAGGGAATTGATTCTCAGCCCGGTTGCAGATGCCCCTTGGTGGTTATCGGCAAAATCAAACCCAGCGAATGCCCGTTGTTTATGCGGGCTTGCACGCCGCAGAATCCCGTGGGCGCCTGCATGGTCAGCATGGAAGGCACCTGCAGAGTCTGGGCGAAAACGGGTGGGGCTTAGGCAGCGCCACGGCTGAACCGCACGTAATACAGACTACACACCAATGTTCTTAGGCTCAACGGTTGGCAATATAATCGCAGTTGCCGTCGTTGGCATACTGCTACTCAGGAAGCGAGCTTAAACATGGGATATTTGGAAGAGGCTGAGAAGGCTCTGAAAATTAAAATGACTGCAGCTTTGTTACTGAGAGGTTGCATTCTTTTCTTTCTCCTTTAGTTTGGTGGTCGGAGCCTCAGCAAACCCTTCCCTGATAGTAATGAGCAGGCTTAATCGCAAATGTTCGCTTCTTGCTCTTAGCAGATTCTTGGCACTGGGTCGCCTACTGGTCGGGCGATTATTCGTTTGCCGCCTACTAGCGTTTGCATGGCTACGCCTTTGAACTCGCGTGTTGCTTCGCCGATTATCTCCGCGTTTTTGCCCTCGCTTGTCTGCTTCAGAAAGTTCAGCACTTGCTCTGCTTTTGCGGGTACTGTGCCTATGATCATTTTTCCTTCGTTGCCCACTTCCAGCGGGTCTAAACCTAGCATTTCGCAGGCGGTTTGCACGTCTTCTCTGACTGGGACTTTTTCTTCGTGGATTAGTATGCCTACTCGTGATTTTTCGCTGAACTCGTTCAGTGCATCAGCTAAGCCGCCTCTGGTGGGGTCTTTCATGGCTACTACTCCGCCTACTTCGCTGAGCATGCGCTGGATCATGCGGTTTAAGGGTTTGACGTCGGATTTTATTTCGCTTCCGAACTTCAAGCCTTGTTGTGCTGAAAGCACTGCTAAGCCGTGGTCGCCTATCGTGCCTGAAAGGATTATCTTGTCGCCTGCGCTTAAGTTAGCGTCAAGAACCCAACGCGCTGCAAA
>CAYGYB010000178.1:0-3681 GCA_964354015.1 uncultured Candidatus Bathyarchaeia archaeon | reverse complement strand
ACGGGCAAGTGGCATCGCCTAAAAGCGTCTATGGCGCTTGCTTGCGCTATGTCGCTGAGGCTGTCGCTTTGTATTTCAAGCGCCTTCACGCGGAGCATGCCCACAGCTATTTTGTGCTCTGCCAATACTCTGCGCGCTTCGTTGAACTTGTGAAAGTTGTTGGTGGCGAAAAAGATGACTTTGCCCTTCAACTTGAACCTCATGAAGTTTCCTCTTTTCTCTCTGCAATATACCGTCCGCGCTTTTCTATCTCTTTGATTTTGCCTAAAACCTTTCCCGTCTCCTCCGCGCCCACAATCGCTGAGTAACCTTTCATCACGCTTTCGAAGCATTCTTCCGCAAACTGGTAATGCGTACTCTGCAAAGCACGCTTCAGCAAATGCAAATCCACCCCTCTAGCTTCAAGCTCCATGCTTTTCTCGCCTAACCCGAAATCAACCAGAAAAATCTCGCCCTCACCATTCAAAATCATATTCGACGTCGTCAAGTCGCCGTGAATTACTCCGTGTCCGTGAAGTTTCCCAACTAACTCGCCGATTCTAACGCACAATTCCCGCCGCTCCCCATGCGAAATGCAGCCCAACAACTGTTTAACTTGCTTGCCTTCCACAAACTCCATCGTTATCGCCGCGTTCTTCACGTCCACAAGAAAAATAAAGGGCGTTGGCACTCCAGCCTTTTTCGCTTCATGCATCAACTGCGGCTCATGCACTGTCCTGTAACCGCGAATCGCCGCATCCAACTTTGCTGGGCGATACGTTTTGGGCAACCGCGCCTTAATGACTACTCGTCTGCCGTGCCAATCCGCCAGAAAGAGGCTTGCTTCAGCGCCTTTTTTGAGCAGTCTCTGCGCAGTTACTTTAGCCATGGCACATCCACCCTGTCCAATCGCCACCTTAACTTGACAAAACTTTCCTCAACAGGCGTAACCACGCCATGCGTGTATGCTAAAACGCCAGTCCAAGCAATCATGGCGCCGTTGTCTGTTGCAAACTCACGCGGCACAACGCTGAACCGCGCATCATGCTCCTCCGCAATAGCCTTAATCATCGCTTGTAACCGCGTGTTAGCCGCCACGCCGCCTGTCAACAGAACCTCCTTCTTCTCAGTATGCGCTAAAGCTCTTTCAGTAACTTCCGTAACCATCGAAAACGCGTTCTCCTGAAGGCTATAACATAAATCTTCAAGTTTACACTCGCCTTTACGGAGCAAGGTAACTGCTGCCGTAAGCAAACCGCTCAAAGACAAGTCCATACCCTTCACCGTGTATGGTAGAGCAATCAGTTTCTCGCCTTTAACGGCTAACTGCTCTAACGCAGCGCCAAGCGGCAAGCCCCGCCGATGCCTAAGACCCGCTTCCCTCGCAAACACATCTAAACAGTTCCCAAGAGCAATATCCAAAGTCTCACCAAAAACCCTGTACCTGCCACAATCAAACGCCGCAACAATAGTGTTACCCCCAGAAACATAAAGCGCCACTGGATCACGCGCTCCCGTCTTAAGCTTCCCTATCTCAATATGCGCCACCGAATGGTTCACGCCCACAAGAGGCACACCAAGATACGAAGCTAACGCACGAGCCACGGTTGCGCCCGTGCGAAGACATGGACCTAAACCTGGACCCTGAGCAAAAGCGATTAAGCTCAATTCTCTGGGCTTCACGCCTGCCTTTGCAAAAGCCTCGCTTAGGACTTTGTCTGCTACATCGGCATGGTGCCTAGCGGCTTCTCTGGGATGTATCCCGCCTTCTTCGGGGATGTAAGCGTCCGAAACGTTGGCTAAGGTTTCGCCGTGGAAAGTTGATATTCCAACGCCGAAATCATCAGCCGTGGATTCTACGCCTAAACAGTACGCTTCGCCTGATTTTTTCATTTCTGCATATTCCTTCATGCTATTCTTGGTTTTTCGACATACATATTTTTATGTGGAACCGACGCATATATTTAATGTGATAGTTGGAACTGATCGATAATGCCGAAACGCAATGATCTGGAACAAAAAGCCCTCCACTTCGTGGTGAAAACAGGCTACGACGGCGTGCTTCAATCGGAACTCTGGCGAGAACTAAGCGCCAGCAGCAGAGAAGGCTCAAGAGTAGCCTTAAAACTGGAAGAAAAAGGCTTAATCCGCAGAGAAAAAGAACTGCAAGGCGGAAGATGGACTTACCGCCTTTTCCCCAAAAGACTCCCAGCATCCATAGAATCAATCGCTGACTGCCCCTGCCTACTGTGCCAAGACAACGCAAGATGCGACCCCACAACAACGATCTCGCCGAAAAGCTGCCCGAAACTCACAGACTGGATTACTTCTTTAGACAAAAGAGAGACAGCGCCATTAGGTGACGTTAATTTTGCCCAAGGCTTGGATCCAAGATAGAAAAAAAGATTATTACTATCAAAAAGCCAAAGCGGAAAACTACCGTTCAAGAGCAACCTACAAGCTGTCTCAAACCGCAGCAAAATACCATTTCATACAGCGAGGCGACGTTGTCGTTGACTTAGGCGCGGCACCCGGCGGCTGGATTCAAGCCGCAAGAAAAATTGCTGGAAACAGAGGCTTCGTCCTGGGCGTGGATTTGAAACCCATCGAGCCTTTTCCGCAAGAATACGTGAGAACAATCGTAGGCGACATGACTGAACCTGAAATCCTACAGCAAATCCTTGATTTACTGCCGAGGAAAGCTGATGTTGTAATTTCAGACGCTTCACCTAACATCTCTGGAATATGGGAAGTTGACCACGCCCGCCAAATAGACTTGGCACACCAAGCGTTACAAGTTGCCCTGAAAATTCTGCGCCCGTCAGGAAACTTTTTCGTCAAAGTTTTCGAAGGCGACATGCTCAGCAGCTTCATCAAAACAGCTGAAAAACACTTTGAAATTGTTAAGCTCATAAAGCCGAAGGCAAGCCGAGCTAAAAGCTCAGAAATGTACCTTTTAGCAATGAAACTCAAATCGCCTAACCGCACAGTAGAGCAAAGTTAATTTTCCGAAACTGTGCTTATACCAAGCAGGTGGAAAAGTTTGCGGGTTGTCTCAGCAGATTCTGCAGCGGCTATACTGGACGCGAAATTCAACCCACTGCAAATCATCGCTTCCACTGCAGTGCTGGTTAATCCGCCGTACAGGGAACCCGCCGCTCGGCTGGCTGAGCCGATTTTTAAAGAGGCAGAAAACGGGTACGCCGTCATAGTGCATGAAGCTGAGCTTTGCAGGGATTTGCTTGACATGGTAGAAGCGGACGTTGTGCACTTAGACATGTCCTTGAACGCCATTTCCCTTGAAGAGTTATCTCCAGTTGAGCTTGTAAACATGAAACTTTCCACCAAAGCAAGACAGAATCTTTTGAAAATTCTGCCCAAACTGAGAACAATTGCAGGAGAAATCCGCAGAAAACACGGTTTGGAAGTGCTAGCTATAGGCAAAGAAAGCGTTCCCGTGAGAATCGCCGAGTTGACGGCTGGCGCCCACGCTATAGTGTATGCCTGCGCGGAAGCAATCGAGGCTAACGCGCCTGTCCTCTTGGGTTTGCCGACTGCATGTCAGCATAGAACAGTTGGAAACCGCGTTTACCTGTACTCGCTTATGGCTGCAGAACACGATATTCGCGGCTACGCTGAATGCGAAGCAGAACTTCTCGGCAAGGTTAATATTGCGGAAACGTTAAACCCCTGTGCAAGAGG
>CAYGYB010000177.1:0-3695 GCA_964354015.1 uncultured Candidatus Bathyarchaeia archaeon | reverse complement strand
GTCTTTTTTGCACCGCGTGGAACAATGTCTTCTTTCGTGAGCAGCTTTATGAAGTCAGCGAAGGGCTGAAGAATGCCTGCTGGACCTGTAAAGTTGGGGCCAACACGGTTCTGCATTCTGGCTTCAATCTTTCTTTCCACCCAATCGCAGAACATGGTTAAAAACAGGATGAACGTGAAACCTGGGAAGACAAGCACGCGGAAAACAAACCACAAGTCCAAAACCATTCTTTTTTCCTCCTACCTGTCAGTGCATGAAAAACACGGGTCTAAACTCACAAAGTTCGCAGGCACATCCGCTATGTTGCCGCCTTCAGCAGTTTTGAGGAAAGCTGGAATGTTGGCGAAAGTCGGAGTTCGCACTTTAACCCTGTCTGGATAAGCAGTGCCGTTGCTCTTCACGTAGTAGAAAAGCTCGCCTCTGGGTGCCTCCACACGGTTAACCGCTTCACCTGCAGGCACAACCCTCGGCACTCTAACCCTGAACGACCCCGTCGGCAGATGATCCAACGCATAATCAATTATGCTAATGCTCTCGTCGATTTCGTCTAAGCGAACCATGAACCGCGCCCATGAATCGCCAGTATTGTACGTGATTAGTTTAAAAGGAATTTCGCCATACGCCTCGTAAGGCTCCTCTTTCCGCACATCAATGCTGACGCCTGAGCCTCGGGCTACTGGACCGACCACGCAGAGTTTCAACGCGTCTTCCTTTGCGAGTGTACCGACGTTTTGAGTGCGCATCTTCAGTGTAGGCTCGCCCTCATAGAGTTGCCTGTAGAAACCCATTTTCTTCTTCAGGTTCTCCAGCGCAGTTTTAATCTTCGGAATATCCGTTTCTTTAATGTCTCGGCGCACGCCGCCCACTGTTAAGGTCGAAGCGATTACGCGGTTACCAGTAAGCCGCTCAGTTAAATCCATTATTGGTTCGCGGTCGCGCCACATGTACTGGAACAAGGTTTCATAACCAATCTCTAATCCAGCGTGCCCCAGCAGAAGCAGGTGACTGTGAAGCCTGTTCAATTCCAAGATTATAGTGCGTATGTATTTGCCTCTAGGCGGCACTTGAGTGCCCATTATTTTTTCTACTGCTTCCACGAAGGCTGTGGCGTGGCATGAGTTGCATATTCCGCAGATTCTTTCCACCAAGTAAACGTCCTGCAGGTAAGTGCGCTGTTCAGCTGCTTTTTCAATGCCTCTGTGAACGTACCCAATGCGGGGTTCAACCTGTTTCACGATTTCGCCGTCGACTTTCAGAGAGAACTTTTCAGGTTCTAACAACGCTGGATGCTGAGGACCTATGATTATGTTGACGAGTGAGCCGTCACTTTGAGGCTGGACGGGTTCAGCTTGGCTTTTGGCGTTTTCAGATTTTACTGTGGCATCGTCTATTTTTGCGTCTTTTCTAAGAGGGTAAAGGTTTTCAGGCCAGTCTTCAGGAAGAACTAGCCTAGCTGGGTTTGGGTGACCCTCAAAGACCACGCCGAAAAGGTCAGCTGCTTCTCTTTCATGGAAAATCGCTCCGGGAATTAGGTCCGTTATTGTCGGAATTCTCGGTTTCTCTTTTGGGACTTCTGTTCGGATGGTAACAATTGCGCCGTTGGTGCGAATATGATACATTAAACCTATTTTTTCGCCCATGTCTAAGCCAGTGAGCGCGGAGATGCCGGCGCTTTTATCGGTTTCAAGCAAGATTTGTAAAACGTTCCTGTTGAAATCAGCTTTAACTTGGATGGAAGCTTTGCCAAGGTGAGCAGGCTGGATTTGGATGCTGTCCCCCATTCGTTTTTGGAGAGTAACCAGAAGGTCTTGCTCATTTGTTGCCGTTTGGCTTCGCCCCTTTTGCTGAGTTAAGCAGTTTCACTATTCCGTCGATTATGGCTTCTGGCTTCGGCGGGCAACCAGGAATGTAAGCGTTCACTGGGATGACTTTGTCTACTCCGCCCATTACGGTGTAGTTCCCTTTGAACACGCCGCCTGAACACGCACATGCGCCTATGGCTACTACGAACTTGGGTGCAGGCATTTGCTCGTAGATGCGTTTTAACCGTTCTGCGCATTGCTTTGTGACGACGCCAGTTGTTAACAATACGTCAGCGTGACGCGGTGAAGGCTCAAGTTTAATCCCGAAACGTTCAATGTCGTACCTAGGTGTTAGAAGAGCGACAACTTCAATGTCGCAGCCGTTGCATGCGCCAGAGTTGAAGTGGAGAACCCATGGCGACTTCAACCTTGCCCATGTTACCACGTTAGCTATGTTCGTTATTCTTCGCCTCCGTCGAGGAGAAGTAGACTTGACGCGAAAATTACGCCCAGATAGAGAATTAGAAGGGTTATGTTTAGTCCTTGTCCAAGTGCGGCGAACGCGAGCAACAAAACTGAGGAGTCAAAAATCGTGAAGTATATGAGGTACTTGTATAGTGACACGTTGATTTTTAGTTTCTGAAGAGGCGCTTTTTCTCCGCAAGCGTACTCTGCTCGCTCGTTTTCGCTTTGTGCGGGTTTGGGTGAGGCGCGGCGACCTAGCAAGTAGATTAACGAGACAGCTGATAGAATGAGCAGGAAAGCAATGGCGGATTCAACAAGCATTTTTTTTGTCTCCATGAGAAATTGGTGTTTTAGCCATTCTGCTCACGTTGCCTTTGTTTTTCATATGTTATAGAAACGGGATTTGCCTTGAAAATACTTAAATGTATTGTGCCATTCACCAGATAATTGTTCGATATTATCGTGAATTACTGGTAATTTGTTCAGGCAATATTCTTTACGAGCACAGGTCTCTTCAAGATATGCCAGCGTTGCGCGTGATGTTGTTTTTTTGCTCATGTTACTCCAAGCTAACCTTCTAAAGGTTAAGCCAGTCAGATTTAAGTCTTACACCCATGATTCTGTGTAATCTATGATTTTCCATTAGAAATTCATAATGCTCAGAATATAGAAGCGACAAGACGGTAGACTACTCTGTTTCTGCTGTTCCATGCCATCTTCTTTCTAAGTACAGAATTAAGCTGAAGAGTCCTCTGCTTAGGATTATTAGTATAAGTACTGAGAATTCTTCGAATGTTCTCGTGATTGTGGTTCTTATTATTTCGGCGCCGATGAAGAACTCTAAACTAAGCGTCAAGTAACCTGAGAGGTAACGGGTAACGCCTGAAGGCTGGTAAGGTTCTTTCAGCTTGATTTGTATGAATCGGATGATTACGAGGATGGAGCCGAAGAATATTACTCCGCCGCCGAGCAAATAGAGAATAACAGTTGCTGCAAGGAGCAAAGTTGAAATTGCATCATATATCACTCCTCCATAAAGAAAAATGCTGCTTGTTGTGAAAACAGCGGCGAAAATAGCCAGAACCGCTATAACAGCTATTAACACAAGCGTTAAAGTGCTAACTTTGCTTCTTTTGCTACTGTTTTCCGCCATAACAGATTCGACAACCTGACAAACATCATTAATACGCTGAATCACTTAATATGATTTTTCTTTTCACCCACGTTTTGATGAAACGAAAACCGACTTGTAACCTGTTCATCGGGGAAATTTTAAATGCCCAGTGCCACTAATAAAAGGTTAGGTTACGCTTATGATAGATAAGAACGTCTTAGTTGCTATAACTGCAAGCAGAGAGAAAGGCGAAATTGTCTACCGCGTTGACTGCTCCAGCAGCTTAACAAACGAGGAATTTGAGTATTACCTTG
>CAYGYB010000176.1:0-3699 GCA_964354015.1 uncultured Candidatus Bathyarchaeia archaeon | reverse complement strand
TAGCTAAGTAAAAGGTTATTAATCCAATCGAATACATTTTAGCGCAATTTTCTTTGTTGGCTAGATCACCCCAAACTACAAAGCTGTACATTATCAAAAGCATGCCCCAGCTTAAGCCGTTTGCAACATACACGAAACAAAATATCGTATAGTTATTGACTATCCCTGCAAGAGCCGAGCTAATTCCATACAAGGTAAGGCTGAAAGCTAAAGACATTCTTCGTCCGAAGAAATCCGCAGTTACTCCTCCACCTAACGCTCCGAAAACAAATGCAATAAGCTGCAAAACGGCGAGAAACAGATAAGAAGAATATGAAACTTGTTGTGAAATATTAAGCGATATGTTCTTAGCTAGTGTCGCATTAACTAAAGAGTACACCACCCACGGAGTTGAGTAGAGAAGAACGGTTCTCTTCTCAGAATAATTTCTTTTTCCATCCTTCTTTGCTGTCAACAACGCTTTCTCTGGCCTTAATAGTGCAACTACTAGTACTCCTAAACTAAGAATAATGCTTAACATTACTGTCCCAGGAAAATCAAGAGTTTCTGCTATTACAGGGTCCACGATAAAATAAAGCGGTAAGGTAACAAACCCGATGAGTCCTGCTACACGACCCCTTTCCTCAGGCACGGTCAAATTCCAGAAATACGTAAAGAACGCCAACTGACCTATACTGAAAAATATCCCTGCTACGAAAACGATTATTAATCCAAAAACAACGTTTGAAGCAAAGAAAAGAAGAGCGGTTACTATCGAAGTGACTATGGAACATGCGTAAATGACACGTAACTTATTAAATCTATGAATGAAAAAACTGGTTAATAACAATGTAATAGTAATGATAAAACTAAAGGATGCTTGCACTATCAGGAGATTCTCAGCGGATGAAATAACGACATGCCGTAGAACATAAATGGAGAAAACATAGTACCAGGTAAAAATAGCAAAGAAAAGAATTACGTTTACTAGGAGGCCACGTTTTGTAAGTAGGACCCCGCTCTTCAAGACGCTCAATTGGTCACACACCTACCTTCAACTGAGTTCTCGCGAATAAAACATTTTTCTTTCTTGGACGTGAAAAGGCTTAAAAGGAAAACAGACCTATTAAACATAGGTGAATTATGAAAACTCTAAATGAAAGGATAGCAGATGTGTCATTCCATCTCCAATCTTTGACTGCCCCCGAATTCTATTCTCAGGTTCAAGATGCGGTTGAAAGAAAAGACAAGGGTTCACTCATAAAAGTGTGTAAAAAGGCCAAGATTCCAGGGATTTACTTAGGAACCGTTGTGTCGGTGCTGCTCTCTGTCCACCCAGACCAGAAATGGCCTTTTAGCTTTTAGCTTTCGAATGCTGGCAATACTGGCAGGCTGTCGACAAAAACTCGGGGTTGCGCTTCAATGAACATTTGGAGCGTTCGAGCAGCGTTATTCATCTTCAGCTCGATGAGCTCCTCTATTCCTTTTTTGGTAAACCTTTTGATAGTTTTCAATGTATTGTCTAACGTTTTTGTTTCCAAGGTATTTTTTACGATTTCTTTTATATGAGACTGCTCAACTGTTTTTTTATTTGCTAGTTTCTCGAATTCTTTTCGAATTCTTTCAGAGCGTTCCATTGCCCACAGTAAGGAGTAAGGCAATGCCCCGCTTCTTATTTTCTCAGCCAGCTCTAGTGTCAAGTTGACGGATACATGGAAATCCTTCCATAATTCTAAGATTATGCCGAGGCATAGCCCGTACTCTCCCAGATGGTTGACTTCGCTTTCAGAACCATTTCCTATAACTGCTCCGATTCTTAGACACGTTTCCATGTCGGCGGCCTCGGTTTTGAACTTCCAAAACTTCTTCTTAGGGGAAAAATTTCCATGGCCTCGCACTCCTAGATTGACTGTTTCAGCATGGGCCATCTTGGCCCAAAGATCCCAGAACAGTCGGGTGACAGTTTGACGTTTGTCCTTATCTATGTCCATTTGATTAAGGATTGAAAAGGCTTTGGCTGATGCGAGTCCGCCGATAATTAATGCTGTGCCTTCACCGAATTTTCCAAAAAGCGTTGGTTTGAACAACTTAAGCGGAACTTTGTCTATTATGTCATCCCAAATGTAAAAGCTGAGGTTCATCAGGCTCATAGCTAATGCTGCTTCATAGGTTTCTTCGGGTCGTCCTCCAACTGCTTCGCAAGAAAGGCTCATCATGGTTGGTGTGAGAGGGTCGCGCCAATTTTTGGAGATAAACTCTAGAGGAGGCTGAAGATCTCTCAGGGCTGAATCTTCAAGCAATATTGTTCTAGCTTTGTCTGCTATGAAGCCTCCGTTGTCTTCGAGAATTTTGCGGCAGCGTTCCTCAATGTTATATTTTTCGGTCATTGCGCTCAGGAGATTTTATGTCGTATCCTCGTTATAATTGTAAGCCTTTTGCCGCAAATAAAGGCAGTTATATATACAGATTTGGACATGGGTGCGGATACGAAAGTCTTATATCTTGTGCATTATTGATTGTACAACACTACACTTCGTAGTGTTGATTATGGGGAAGGCGGGGCAGTCAAATTTGAAAGTAGAGCTATTGTTGAAGAAACTAGTTGATAAACTCGATTTGGTTAGCCAAAAACTCGGTTCGCTGATTGAGTTAAATGAAAAGATACTAAAGACGCAGGAAGAATTTCTACGAGTGGGCAGCGATAAAAATCATTTGGGAACCGAGCTTAAACTTGAGCCCGACGTAATGTCCTTGTTGTCCTTACCACCGTCCTTGAGGAAGACTGCAATGGTTTTGTACAAACTAGAGAAGGCGACTGCTGAGGACCTTGCAAGAGAAACTAAGCGGTTGAGACCGGTTGAAAGTGCATACGCTAACCAGTTAGTTCGGATGGGTTACCTCAGTAAAAAGCGAGAGGGTCGAGAAGTGTATTTCTACATTGAATCCCCTATGGAGATAAGAAAATGAGAAAAAAGGTATTATCGATTCATTCGTCACGTGGTGGAACTGGAAAAACTGTGATAGCCACGAATTTGGCAGCAATTTATGCAATCAAAGGGTTAAATGTTGCGCTTTTGGATCTTGATTTTCGTGCTCCTAGTTTAGTGGATGTGTTTTCAAAGGGAATTAGAGAGCCAGTCAGGCATTGGTTAAATGACTTCTTGGATGGCCGATGTAAGGCAGAGCAAGCTTTGACTGATGCTTCTGAGGCGTATGGTCTTAAAGGAAAACTTCTTTTAGGATTGGCAAACCCTACAATTGAAGCTATTCGAAATACAATGGAAAAGAGTAGAGCGTGGGAAGTGACGGCTGTAAAGAGACTTTTTTCCTTGCGTTCTGCGCTTTTTGACGACATGGATATTGATTGCTGCATTATTGACACTAGCCCCGGTGTCCAATACACATCAATTAACGCAGTAGTTAGTTCTGATATCTCGGTTGTTGTAGCGACGCTGGATTCGTTAGAGCTTAAGGGCTTAAAAAATATGCTTGCAGAACTTTACGATGCTTTTGCGAAAAGAACTGTGGTCTTAATAAATAAGGTGTTTCCTGAAACACGAGTTTGGTCAAGCGAGAAACAAAAGACTTTGATCAGTAAAATGGAGAAAGTACTCGAGCATCCTGTAATAGGCGTAGTGCCTTGCTATTGTGATGTGCTGCAAGCAAAAAGGACTTCGCTTTTGGCTGTTGATAAGCCTCATCATCCTTTTCTCAGAAACT
>CAYGYB010000175.1:0-3766 GCA_964354015.1 uncultured Candidatus Bathyarchaeia archaeon | reverse complement strand
AGACTGTTATCAAGCGGGGAATGATTTTTTCTCTGAGTTCACTGCGCCTTATCTCGACGTTGACGGCTTGCCGAATTGGATTCTTGCGCCTTCTCGGTAGCGGTAGCTCTGAAAGATGTTTGAAAGGTGGTTTGATGGGTTCTCATAAAAAAGCTAAGAAGAATAGGGCTGTTGCGGAATCGAAGGTCTTGCGGTGTCCTTTGGATGGTTCTTTGTGTTCATTTCTTAACGAGTGTAGCGTACGGTTGAATCCTGTTCCTGATAAGTTTCTGTGTCTGCGTGAGACTCTCTTGCATAAGCATAAGGTTGTTTGGATTGAGCAGTTGTTTTAGTTTTTTTTAATAATGTATAATTGTGTTAATTTTACTACTGCCACTACTGCTACTTTATGCTTATATTTTGAATCGGTTATAATATATTACGAGGTGATTGTTTGAAAGTCTTGGCTGTCGGCTTAATGAAGTTCGGTGATAGGAAAGCTATTGTTAAGGAGTGTTGTGATGGTCGTCATTTGGTGCGGATAGTTCCTTTGGATGGTAGCGAGAAGCCTTATTTCGAGTGGCTTTGCGGTGATGATTATTTGGAGTGGGTTCGCTGTTTGCAGGGAAAAGCGGAATAGTTAGAGTGTATTAGTGTTTCTCTTCCTTTTTTCCGTAATATTCACTACAAATGCCATTTCATATCTGGTCATTGTTTTTACACAAACTAATCATGGAAAATTTACGGTAAAATACGGTACGAACATAAAAGTATTACAGAGATTTAAAACGGTTTAAAAGGTAATCCGTAGGGTATAACGGTAAGGAAAAATGGCATTTCGGCATTATTTTTCTTAGCACGATAAAAAGCAGTCACAAAATGAAAAACACTGAAAGGACTTCTCAACAAAGCTTTTCTTGTTAGATTTATTAATTGTAGACTGGAGGCGATGTCATGCCAAAATGGGAATATGCTTCGATTGCGCTGGTAAAAGGACAGAAAGATGTTGGTCTTTCAACGGATAAGCAGTTGTTGGACAAATACGGTTTAGAGGGGTGGGAACTAGTCACTATAGTTCCAGCACTAGGCGATTTGGTTGCTTACCTGAAACGCGAAAAACCATAAAATAGCAACCCCTCTTTTTTTCTTGCAGGGTTTTGTTGTTGGGTAACTTAACTTAACAGTACCTCTTCATGGTTAGTCTTAAGTCGTTCTTTCTTGTTCCGAGTATATTTCAGTATGTAAACAACTATAGGCACAAAAATCAGGAAACAAATCACCAATAAGGTCAATCTCCAGTCGTTTGCTGATATAATGGTGTTGTATGGTGACTTAGACAAAGTGGGCATAACGTAATACTCCGTTCCTAACTGAGAAAATGCAAAAACTAATGCTGTTAACCCAACAATTATTAATCTGACTATTTGCTGTAGCCCAAAGAAAAAGTCGCCTATTGTGCTAAAATTCCTTTTTATAATATCTTCCCATTTGGATGAAATTTTAAATATTATGTAGCTTAGCGGTTTTTTGTCATTCGCTTTCATATGATACCCAAGGTCTATGCAAGTAAACCACGTAGGACCAAGCAGGTGAACACATTTTGCTAGAGCCCAAACAAGTACGCTTAAGCTAATCAAATAGAATACAAAAAAAGATATTGCGAAGGTGTTTGATAACACAACATATCCGATGCCTGTTAAGATAGGAATTACTGTAGATAAAACGCCAATGAAAATGTTGGTTTTTGTGTTGGTGCGTTCATACGATTTCTGAGAAAGCTCTTCTAACTTTAATACTGCATCGTAATAGAACTTTGCCTTCTTTAGTTCTTCGTTATTGTCGCCAGAGGACATTTAGATTGCCAATTAATCTTTCTTGCTTTTCTTCTTTTTTTCTGCTTTTTCAAGTACCCGATATTCTCCGCCTGCATCTGGCTTGTATTTGTCGTCATTATCTTTATCATTATCAGACATTTATTTCGCTCTCATATCTTGATATATTTGTTTCAGCTTTTAGTTTTTGTGTTCTCTCTCAGGTCTAAGTTGTTCTTTCGTTCATATGCCTTTTATGCCCAGAATAGACCAGAAACGATAGTATGTTCAATGAAGATTTGAGTAGACCATGTGATGCTTGCGGTAAGCCTATTGGTGGTTATCATAAGTGTCCGAAATGTAAAATCTATTTCTGTTTCTACTGTAGCATCCAGTTAATGTGTTCTTCTAAAGACTACTCTCTAAAATGCCCTATGTGTGGAGAGAGATTTCGGTAACTTGTTACTTTCGTTAGTTGAGAGTGTTTTCTTACGTGTCGTTTGGTTTTGTGTTCTCCGTTCTCTTTGATTGTCTGGTTTGGGCTTCCGTGATTTTGTGGGTTTGTTTAGGCTGTTGTTGAAGTGTTGTTGTTTTGATTTTGTGCTTCTTTTCCTTTTTTCTTCTTTAGAAGAAGGTTTTATTTAGTTAGTTTAATCCTGTGGATTCGTTTCGTTTGGTTTCTTGCTGTTTTCGTTCGGCGGGCGCGAATGCGCCCGCGTGGTTGATTGGTCTTTTATTATAAGAAAGGGGGGGTTTATTTGGTGTATAGGCGGATTTCGCCAACGGTGTCTGCGTATTTGTAGCCTTTGGCTAATAGGGTTTTGACTTCTTGGAGTGTTCGGGCTTCGGCTACGTCTAAATTTTCTTTTCCTGTGGTGGTGACTTGGATTAATGTTGGTGCTGTTTCTTTGTGGATTGGTTGGATTTTTGGCAATACTCGGATTTTGTCGTATCCTTTGCGGTAAGATTCCTCAAGTTGCTCGTCTGTTGGTTTGCTGTAAGCTCCGCGACAGTTTACAAGTTCATGTCCTAACATTTGGTCTATCCAATTTACGTTTATATTGGCTTCTTCCATTTGGGTCTGGAAATACCTTCTTAGGCTGTGGGCTGATACTCTTTTGTATCCGTTTGCTATGAATGCGTTTCTTATTAGGGTGGACATGTTCATTCGTGACATTGGCTTGGCTTCTCCTTTTAGCCATGTTCGGAATAGTGGGCTGTCTCTTGTGATTGTTTCGGGTTCGACGTTTCTTGAACCTTTGCGTCTGGTTTCAAAATAGGTTTTTAGTGCGGTTATGGCTTCTTCTCCTATGAAGGTCTTGGCTAAGAGTTTTGTTTTTTGGGTGATTCTGTGAATTGGGATTGTGTCGGCGTTTGGGTTGTCTAAGATTATGTCGCATTTTAGAAGTCGCATGTCGCTTACTCTTAGGGCTGAGTCTTTAAGGGTCATTATTAGGGCTGTTGTGGTTTCTTTGTTTCTTGCTTTAAATTCTAAGGCTTTGAGTATTTGCTCTTTGGTTGCTCGTTTGGTTCCGTCGCTGTCGCCTGTTGGGTAGTCTTTCTTTCTCATCATTAATGGGTATTCGTGGATTTCAAAAAAGCTGCGTATGCTTGCGAAGATTGTTTGTAGTGTTAGCGGTGCATAGTTCTTGGTCTTTTCGTATGCTAAGAATTGTCTAAGATAGCTTTCCATTCTTTTCTGAATTTTTCTGTCTGTGCTGGCGGTGTCTTGTATTCTTTGAGCTAATAGTTCATCGGCGGTCATGTTGACGAATTTTAAGAAGTCTTTGAAGTATCTTAGATAGTTGGTTCTTGTTCCTTCAGCTTTGTTGCATAGTTCGTCTTGCCAATACTCAAGGGCTAACCTATTGTCAATTTGTGGCGGTCTATTGTTGTTTTGCTGCTGTTGCTGAGTAACAAAAGCCCCCTTATTTAAACTATAAATAGGGTTTAGGTAGTGACTGCAGTGTTGGAAG
>CAYGYB010000174.1:0-3779 GCA_964354015.1 uncultured Candidatus Bathyarchaeia archaeon | reverse complement strand
GAAATCCACTGATCCAGCGGTGAAAGCCATAGGCGCCAAACCAGGTGACATACTGAAAATCATACGGAAAAGCTCTACGGCGGGCGAGCACGTGGCTTACCGCTACGTAGTGGAGTAAGCGTTATTTTGCAATCATGACTTCAGTTGACTTCACGATTGCTTCCACTTCGTCGCCTACTTTTAAGTCCAAGTCTTCAACAGCTTCTTTCGTAATCACCGAGGTAACCACGGCAGGCACCATAATCTGAATCTTCACTTTCGCCGTGATAACGCCTTTTTCAACTGCGGTTACTTTTCCTTTGAGGCGGTTTCTTGCGCTTAACTTCAAGTTTTTCACCTCCCATGGGTTTCGTTTCGGATAAAAATTCGCTTAAGCAGCTTTCTAAGCGCGTGTACTCAGCAAGCAGACTTTTGGCGGTCTCGGTTAGTTTTGCGCCTCCGCCTCCGGCTTTGCCGCCCCTGTATGTGTCTACAATGGGTTCGCCTATGGTTTTTTCGATTTTTTTAATGTAGTTCCAGACGTAACGGTAAGACATGCCCAATGTTTCGGCAGCTTTGGAAATCGAGTTTTCTTTTGCTATGCCCGCTAAGATTTCTGCTCCGCCTTTGCCGATTAAGGGTTTTCCCTCATGTTCTAGCCATATCTTGCCTGAAAGCGTGTGTTTTTTGCGAGTGAGCATCCATTTAGTGTTAAACGTGGTAAAGTTTATAAGGTTAGTGACATGAATGACAAAACATAACGGAGAGATAAAAAAAATGAAAGTTTGGCAGAAAATCCTAATTGCAGCAGTCTTAGCCACAATCGTAGTAATCGCTGGAACCATCGCCTATTATAGTTTCCTTCCCACGCCAGAACTCAGAATATCCTCAACCACAAGCCTCTGGGACACAGGATTACTTACCGAGATAAAAAGCCAATACGAAGCAACACACAAAGTTGACATCTCAATTCTCCCACAGGGAACCGGTCTGGCTCTTGCAAGCGCAGCAGCTGGTGACGCTGACATAGTTCTAGTTCATTCCCCATCATCGGAATACCCGTACCTCGCAAACAGCACCTTAGTCCTTAGAAAAATAATTGCTTGGAACTACTTCACTATGGTTGGTCCAGATTCAGATCCGGCAGCAATCACGGGCAAAAACTCTACAGAAGCATTGAAAAGCATAGCAGCGTACGGCAGAAGTCAAACTGCTGGAACGACGGTGTGGGTGTCGCGAAATGACGCTTCGGGCACATTCTCAAAAGAGCAGAGTCTCTGGAAATCCGCAGGGTTTAATTGGACGCAAATATCCAAGGAATCGTGGTATGTCAGCACAGGGCAAGGTATGGGCGCAACATTAGTTGTGACAGACCAAAAGAACGCCTACACGCTTTCAGACTTAGGCACTTACCTTCAGTATTCACGAAGCGGTGCAGTGTCTTCTTCTTTTAAAGCTCTGATCCAAGATCCTGATTATTCGCTGCTTAACGTGTACAGTATTTACGCTGTGAACCCGCAAAAAATCAGCAATGTCAGCTTTAACGAAGCCGTCAGCTTCATAAAATGGATAGTTTCAGATACGGGACAGCAAGTCATAACCAACTACGGCACAGCTAATTACTCGCAAAGCCTATTTACTGGTGCAGTCCAGCCCCTCAAAGATAATGCTCCTCAACCAGACGTTGGATGGATACAAAAATACGCTTTCTTCAACGGCACAGAATGCCCAGCAGAGTACAGAGATGACCACCCAGAGCTCTATCCATAGAGGCAAGCCATTTGGACCAGATCTTGGACGGCATAATCAAAGCCTTTCAATTGATATTCTCAGGCGATCCCACACTCTACGGCATAGTTTACCGCTCCCTCTTTTTTTCTGGAGTCGCAACAATTCTTGCTGTGCTATGGGCACTTCCGATAGCAATGTTGTTAGGGTTAAAAGAATTTCCTGGTAAATCACTGGTGAAAGGTTTTTTTACAGCCATGATAGGCATGCCTACCGTGGCCTTGGGTTTGGTCCTTTTCCTCATTTTCTCAAGAGCTGGGCCGCTCGGCTTTCTGGGATTGCTTTACACGCCAGGTGCAATTATGCTCGGTGAAGCTATTCTCATCACGCCCTTGATAGTAAGCATAGCGACAAACGCCATCGAATCTGTAGATCCAGAGATGGTGAATTTAGCCAAGACACTAGGCGCTTCCGAATCTCAAGCATCAGTAACCATACTAAGGGAAGCGGCAAACGGAGTTCTTTTTTCAAATGTTGCGGGTTTCAACAGGGCAATAGCTGAGCTCGGTGTAGCTTTGATGGTCGGCGGCAACATTATAGGCGCAGGCGCCCACTCAACCGATGTGTTGACTACATCCATTTCAACTCTTACGGCGCGGGGAGACTTCGCGATGGCGATTGCTCTCGGGGTAATCCTGATCATAATTGTTTTTGGCATAAACTTAATAGTCTATTTAGCGAGAAATCCAAGAGTGCTTATTATGCTGGGCAGAATGCCTCAATGAGTTTGAACATGCTGAGTTAGGGTAAACGATGACTGTGCTTGTTGAACTAAAAAATGTGACAAAACGGTTCGGTGACAGAGTCGCATTAGATAACGTGACAATACAGGTTCAGGAAGGCGAAATACTCGCATTGTTGGGTCCCAATGGTTCAGGAAAAAGCACACTGCTGAAAGTTTTGGCTTTCCTGTTACAGCCTGACGATGGCGAAATTAAACTTCATGGCGAAATAATTAATGAAAAAAATTATGAAAAAATGCGACAACAGAGCTCTATGGTTTTTCAGCGAACCTTGCTCTTTAGCACAAACGTCTACAACAACGTTGCTTATGGCTTGAAAATGCGAAAAATACCAAAAAAAGTCATCGAGGAAGAAGTTAGCAAAACTCTCAGCCTCGTTAGGCTGGATGGTTTTGGGCAGCGTTCTGCTAGGAAACTTTCAGGCGGAGAACAACAACGTGTAGCTTTAGCTAGAGCTCTGGTGCTTAAAACAAAACTTTTGCTTCTGGATGAGCCGACGGCGAACTTGGATCCAAAGAACGCTGCAATCGTAGAGGAAGTAATCGCCACTGCGAACCGAGAACTGGGAACCACCATTGTTATTGCAACGCACAACATGTTCCAAGCAGAGGCGTTACCTCAACGCATCGCGTTAATGAACGAAGGAAAAATAACTGAAGTGGGCACGCCAGCAGAGGTTTTCAGCCAGCTTTCCAAGAACTTGGCGCGGTTCGCTGCTGTCGACAACACTTTCACGGGAACCGCCAAAGCAACATCAAAGGGCACAACGATGGTGGATATAGGTAACGGCGTGCAAGTTGAAGTGACAGCGCAAAGGCAAGGCGAGGTATCTATCTTCGTTAACCCTCAAGACATTATTCTGTCTAAAAGCTCGGTGAAGTCCAGCGCCCGAAACGTTTTCAAGGGTAGAATCAACGAGATCACGGATTCAGGCTCACTTGTAAAACTCAAAGTTGACGTTGGAAAACTTTTCGCGATACAAGTAACTAAGCGATCTTTCGTTGAGATGGGACTTTGCCTGAACGATGAAGTTTTCATTGCTTTCAAAGCGTCAAGTGTGCAAGTGTTTTAAGCCTTGTTTTTTCCTTCTTCCGCCAACTCGCGCAGGATGACGAGTGCTTCGCCGAGGGGCATGTTCAGCCTCGTTGCCAATTCAGCTGGGGTTACGTCGGGTTTTTCGCGCAGTATCTCTTCTCGCGTGTACGCCTTATGGCTCGGGTACATCACTGCGGCGTGGACTGCCTCAACAAGTATAAGCCAGAGCTGCTC
>CAYGYB010000173.1:0-3789 GCA_964354015.1 uncultured Candidatus Bathyarchaeia archaeon | reverse complement strand
CTGGAAGCTGAAAGCCGTTTTCCTCTTCGCCGAAGAAGCACATCTGTACTTGCGCGAGACTTACTGGGACGACATAGTCACTCGCATGCGGCATTTTGGCATATTCACCACGTTCATAACCAACCAGCCAGACACGATACGCGAAAACATCTACCGCCAAGCAGACAACATCTTCCTCTTCAACTTCACAAACGAACACGACTTAGACGTGGTTTCTCGCGCCGCACGCGTAGACGCTGAAACAGTCCGCAGCATCGCAAGGGATCTGCCGCCGCACCACTGTCTCACCCTTGGACGAGTGGTACGCGATTTCCCAATGGTTGCAAGAGTCAGAACATTAGACCTCAAAACCATGGGCGAAACACGCTTATTCTTCACAGACCCAAACTAAAAACGTTCCAAGCTCTGTCTGTTCCGCTTGAAGAAGGCTCTGAAGGAACGCGTCAAATCATACGCTTCCACTTCGCTGAAAGGCACCCACTTTAAAGCGTCAGCGTCGCTTGCCGCCTTAACCTCACCACGCTTCACAGCAACAAGATAGTCGATTATGACGAAATGATATTTTATTTTGCCGTTTTCATCTAAACTTACGTCAGAAACAATGTCAATATGGCGTGGCGCTTCAACCTCTAAGCACGTCTCCTCCTTAACTTCGCGGATTACTGCTTGCTCTGGGCTTTCCCCGAGGTCCACTAAGCCGCCGGGAATGCTCCATTTGCCTTTGCCCGGCTCGTTCTTGCGCTTTTCAAGCAGGATTTTGCCTTCGCTTAGTACTACAGCGCCGACGCCTACGAGTGGCTGGTCAGGGTAAAGCCGCTTCAATGCTCTGCAACCTCTTGCTGGGGAATTATGCTACTCGTACCTTAAAGCTTCTACGGGCTTTAGCTTTGAAGCGCGCCACGCTGGATACAAAGCGAAGATTACGCTGACGCCTATGCCGAACGCCAAGGCTCCCACCAGCACGGTCGGCGTTAAAACAGGAGTTATAGTCATCAAGCCAGAGCCAATGCGCGTTGTCGCTTGATTGCCGCCGATGCCTTGGAACAGACCGCCTCCGCTTAGTACCACAGCAACCACGTTTGCTAAGCCCCAGCCTAAGGCTATGCCTATCACCGCGCCAATTAAGCCAATTATTACTGATTCGCTTAGGAATATCATGAGCACGGTTCGGCTTTTCATGCCTAACGCTTTGAGGATGCCGATTTCTCTGGTGCGTTCAATCAGCGAGACTATCATGATGTTCATTATGCCTATGCCCGCAACGAGCAGCGATATCGCGGCGATTCCAACCAAGAAAAGCTGTATAACTGAGAAGACGCTGGAAAGAATGTCAAGCACTGCGGTTGAGGATATCACTGAGACTTCGCCGTTGAAGGCATCTTCTATGGCTTTAGACGCATTGTCAATCGTGGTTTTGTCGCTGCTCTTTAATTTCACAACCATCATACTGCACTCATCGGTTCCGAAGAAGCTCTGCGCTTGAGAAATCGGAATATAAACGCCTGTGTCTGAAGGTCCTCCGAAGCTGAAGCCTCCGACTTCTTTCAAAACTGCCGTGACATGGCCAGTGTACGTTTCGTTTTCAGGTGGGCGGGCAGTAGCGTTAGGCCAAATGATGTCAATATAATCATCCACGTTAAAGAGCAAAGTGCCGTTTTTCCAAGGATCATTTAATCGTCTTCCAATTACAACCGTGTCGTTTTCAGGGCTTAAGCTAATGTTTCCGCTTTCAGCCACAAACGTGCTGCTGTAAAACTCTGCGTATTTGGCGAAATCCACGCCTACAACGTTGATGGCGAAAGTGCGGTTTTCTGACTGAACGTAAACTACCCTTTGGATTATCGCAATTGAAGCTTCAATGTCAGGCGATGCTGCGTTAACGGTTGCGGTGTCGTTGATGAACAGTTTGAAATCGGAAGTATCGCTGCCGAGTGTGGCGCCTATGCCTGCACCTTGGCCTGCGCCGCCGCTTAAGAGGCTTCTACCTGGAGAAACGATTACGGTGTCTGTTGCTAATCCTTGCTCCAGCTGCATGGTTATGGTGTTTTGCAAGCCTTGCGTGATAGAGAGCAACGCAACAATAGCGGCGATGCCGATTACAACGCCTAACGTGGTTAAGCCTGCACGGAGTTTCCTCAGCTTTATCGCGCTGAAGGAGTAGCTGAAAACATCTCGCGTTTTCATGTCAATTCACCACATCCGAGCTTATTACGCCGTCAAACACTTGAACTACTCTTTTTGCTTCCCTTGCTAGGTGCTGGTCGTGTGTAACCATGATTATGGTCACGCCTTTCTCCTCGTTAAGCTTCTTAATTAGCGTCATTATTTCGCGGGCAGTTTTGGAATCGATGTTGCCCGTCGGTTCATCCAACAGCAAAAACTTGGGATTATTAGCTAAGGCTCGGGCGATGGCAACGCGTTGCTGTTGTCCGCCGCTGAGCTCCGCGGGCTTGTGGTTCATGCGGTCTTTCAGGCCTACTGTTTCCAGAAGTTCTTCTGCGCGTTGTCTTCTTTCAGCACGGTTCACATCGGCTATGGACATGGATAACTCAACATTGCCCATTGCAGTAAAGCGGGGAATAAGGTTGAAGAATTGGAATACGAAGCCTACTTTGCGCCTGAGGTCTGCCAGTTGGCTGTCGTTGAGCTTGGAGATGTCAACGCCGTCGATCAGCAGCGTTCCCGCAGTTGGCTTATCCAACGCGCCTATCAGGTTTAGCAGGGTTGATTTGCCGCTTCCCGAAGGTCCGAGGATTGCGAGGAAGTCGCCGCTTTCCACTTTCAAGTTTACGCCTCGGAGGGCTTCAACTGGGACTTTGCCTAGCATGTAGGTTTTCTTCAAGTCAACAGCTTCAACAACTAGCACCATGTTCAGACACTTCCTGTCCTTAATGCTTGATTACTTATTTAAGAATCTCCATGAAAGCACTATGCCTATTGTTGTCAGTATTGCTGCGAATATGCCAACGAACGCGAAGTCCGTGGCTAGCTGCGTGTAATTAATGCTGTCGACGATCAAGAGTTGCCGCATGCCGTCAATCGTGTACGATATAGGATTAGCATTCGCTACTGCTTGCAGCCATGTGGGCATTTTGTCAATTGGGAAGAAGGCGCTGCTGGCGAACGTTAACGGCAAGTTAAGCAAATTCATGACCGCCATCGGCGTCTCGATTCTTGTTGAGCGTATGTTAATGGCGATAAACAGCGAAGACAAACCCATGCAAATCAGGCACAACATTGCGAATACGCCGAGAATATTCAGCGGAGTGAATGCGGCGCCGACTACAAAGCCGAACGGAATCGCAATTAGCAATATTATTGCCGCTTGGAACATTGACCGCAAAGTTGCAGAAAGCACTTTAGACAGTATTATCACTGCTCGAGACACTGGAGTGCTTAAGACTTTGTTCAAGAAGCCTAAGCGTCTGTCCCAGACTACAGACATACCGCTGAACATCGTTGTGAAAAGTGCAGTGAACGCCATCATACCTACAGCCATATACGAAATATAGCTGCCTGTTCCGAAAATTCCTTTCATTATTGTGGTTGGATCGAGCCCTGGAATTCCTGCGGGTATGAGAGAACCTAAATTCAAGGCGTTGCCAAGCAAACCGAGCCAAAGCACTGGCTGAATCAACGTGAGAATAAATACAACTGGAGCCTTGTACCATTTCTTAAGTTCACGGTTAGTCAAAGCCCATAGACCGTGTATTTTGCTTTTGGAGATATTGTTTGTTTCGCTCACATGTGTGACCTCCTCATCATGGATCTCTGTGCAAACGCGGATTC
>CAYGYB010000172.1:0-3790 GCA_964354015.1 uncultured Candidatus Bathyarchaeia archaeon | reverse complement strand
AAGCGTCATGCGAGCGCCTTTTCCGCCTGCCATAACCAGCGCAGTTACAGCCATCGTATCACAGCCAGCAAAACAATCAGCGAAGCCATCCGCGTAAGCTCGTTCGTTGCGCCCAGCACATCACCTGTTACGCCTTTGAAGTGCCTGTGCGCAATGCTGACCATGATTAGGCTTGAGATTACGGCTGCCAGCAGGGTTACAACGCCTGCCAGCCACAGCAAAGGCATTGCTATCGCGAAGGAAATGGCTAAAGCAGCGATTAAACGTGCGTCGCCGTTCTTGCCGTGCATGGCTTCCATAAAAGGCGAGTTCATGCCCTTGCGCACTGCTTTTCCAGCCCAAGTGGCGATGACCATGGAAAGCTTGGCTGAAACCTCAACAGTGATTAGGCTTTGGATTATTATGTTCACGTTTAATTCTGCAATAGCGAAGGCTGTGACTAGAAAGGTCATGATGCCCAAGCTTAAGCCTCCAGCGCCAGTTAACTGGTCGTGCATGACTTCGATTTTTCTTTCCGCTGAGCCGTGAGCCATTATGCCGTCGCCGAAATCCAGCAGCCCGTCAGTGTGGTGAAGCCCAGTGATTAGCAGCAATAAGCCCAAGGCTAACGCGCCAACCACTAAGCTGGGAAGAAACAGCGAAGTCGCCCAAGCGAACGCGCCAGTAAGCAAGCCGATAAACGCGCCTATTAAGGGAAAGAGAAACATGACTTTTGCAGAATCAGTCAAACAGTCCTTATCCATGCTGATTGGGATAACCGTGAGAAAAGACAAAAGGTTCTTAATCTCTTTCAGCATCCAGCCCGATCACTTCGTTCCCATCAACAACGCGTAATTCCGCTCAATCTCCTTGAGCAGCATTTCCTTAGTCACGGCGCCTTCCAACTTAGCCATCGCCGCTATAGCAGCGCCGCCAGCTCCAACACCTTCTTTGACAACACCCTGCTCATAAGCCTTTAACCCCCCAAAACGGGAAGAACCAAAATTCAAGTCAGCCGCTAGAACAGGCACATCAGCTATCTGCGCAACAATACCCTTAAGGTCAGATGAACGGTCGCACGCAACCCACCTTGTAGTGCCAATAGCCACATTACACAAAACATCAGGGTTCAAAGCGTTGACAATGGCTAACACGGCGCCCATCTGAGTCCCTCCAGCCATCAAAACGGGAACTTGCGCGGCAGCGCCAACAACTAACCCCGCAAAAGCAGGCATCATAGGGTCACCCACGCAGGCAATTGCCTTAACTGGGTTTTTCGCTAAACTGCCAAAACTCTCGCCCGCCGCAGCCAACCCAGCTCGGACAGTTTCAACCTTTAACCCATGAGGATTCTCAGGCATGCTGCTGCTGACTTTGCCTTCGGCGTCCACGCCCATAGCCAACAGAACACCCAGCGCCGTTGTTGTGCCGCCAGGTATGCTTTCGCCGATTACAAGGTAATCCGCTGTTTTAGCCAAGTTTTCTCCAGCCATTTTGGCTCTCTGGATGACTTCTTCAACGTTCTCCACCGCGTTTCCAGTTCTAATGTCCCTGCCTGAGTTTCCGCCTAAATCCAGCAAGGGCACGTGAGGTTTCACTTTTAATCCTCCGCTGGCAACCAGCACAGGTATATCCGCCAATCGCAGAGCAGACATTGTTATCAACGCTGGTGTCGGTATCCCATCAGGTGTCACAGGCACGCCAGCAATGCACTTGCACTTGCCCAGCAGAAGCAGTTCAGCGTCTGCAGGTGGCGTGTAATCAGTAAACTCTGGATATTTGCCAGCAGCGGATATTTGTGGAATCTTGGCGGTTTCTGTTGTAGCTATTGTGCAGACAAACAGCGGTTTTTTTCCGCGTATCTCGTCGAGGAAAGCTTCGCCTTTCAATTCGTTCTGAACTAAGAGCACATCAAAGATTTTTTCCGTTTTCAAACTACCTTCCTTTTTGGTTTAATCTTGAAGCTTTTGATTTCTAAACGGCCATACCCATTTAACGTTGTCTTTTCAGTTCCAAGAATCTCTATGCTACTTTTGAATAAAGGTCCATCTGTTACAACCGTGTGGTATTCGCCTCGTTCGCCACACGGATCAACCGTTCCGAGCTTCGCTAAATCGTCTACGAACTGCTTGTTTACGTGTTTTCCAAGCCATTCCAAACCCAGCATGTCGTTTTTTACTCTGACCACGGTTGCTTTGAAACCAACATTTATGAATTCGGTGATAATTTGTAGTGTGTCACGATGCCACAGAGGTTTCACTGGTTTCAAGCCTGTTTCGCTGCACATGCGGTCCAGCCAACCTGCTTCATGCAGGGCAACGTCGTAGACATCGCCAGTCACTATGCCTTCTACACCTTTAGCTTTCATTTGCAGCAATGCTTTTTTGAAGTCCTGCTCGTAAGTACCGGGTGCAGTTACCCATTTGACTATTGGAATGCCGATGGCGTGAGATTGAGCGCCCAGCAGTTCAGCGCTGATCATGTGAAAATTCGATGTGTCTGGATTTGACATCATAATCAAAAGCTGCGCCACATCGTAGCCTTCTTGAATTGCCTTATAGCACGCAAAGCAGCTGTCTTTTCCGCCGCTCCATGAAACCGCAACTTTCATACAGTCTTTTCCCCAGTTTTTTGTTTGGGTTTTTCTTCAGGTCTCATGTGGTAAAGCAGTTTAGCTGTATCGTCTTTCACGATTTTCAACTTTTCCTCAGATACATGGAGCAGCTCTAAAAGCTCATGCTGGTTCTTAACAGACACAGCGCCCATCTTTTTCAACTCGGATAATAACTTCGCTGCTTTCCCTTGAGTAAAATCTCGAGTTTCCATGGGTATTTCCTCGATAACAAACGTTGGCACTTCCAACGTCAACGCTTCTTTTGCCGCCTCCAAATTCTGAAGGTTACCATAGCCAAACGGAACCGAAGTCAACACCACCATGCTTGCTTTGCGAATCATTTCTAAATTGGCTTTATGGGCTTTCTCAGTTATCGGGGAAAACGGCGCTTCGGTTGTAACGGGAATTTTCAAGAACTGCGCCGTCTCAGAGTCTGTGTCAAGCACGTTGAGAACTCCAGCAGTAACGCTGTAGCCTTCGTCCAGAAGAATCTTCATAAGCGCCGTTCCAGTGCCAGCGCCGCATATCAAATGAACAGCGCATTTCCTAGATGGAGAAGGTTTCTGAGGTGATAACGGAATGACAAAAACCGAGTTAGTGACCAGATGTTTTTGCACTATGGCGTTAACATTAAAAACGCCTCTTATGTTTTCACTCGTCAAAACTTCAACTATGTCTCCAGCGGCAAATATCTTGCCCTTCTTAAGCATTATCGCTGAAGCACAGTAACGCGCAGCTAAATTCAGGTCGTGAAAAACTGCAAGAACTATCAGTTTCTTTTTTATGCAAAGCTCTTTCACGAGATCCATTATTTCCAACTGGTTAATAATGTCCAAATGCGTTAGAGGCTCATCCAACAGCAGAATTTTAGGTTCCTGCGCCAGTGCACGCGCAATTATCACACGCTGTCTCTCACCGCCACTGAGCTCGTTAATGGGGCGTTCTGCAAATTGCCAAGTATTCGTCAGCATCATAGCTTTTCTGGCAATAGTCATGTCCTTGCTGCTTTCCATTTGAAAGCGAGACATGTGTGGGTTCCGCCCCATCAGAACAACATCCAAAGCGGCAAAACTGAAGCCAATGTTGCTGTCTTGCGGAACTACGGCTAATTGCCTTGCAACTTCTGCACTTTTGAGAGCATATATATCAGCCTTATCGAGCAGGATTGCGCCTCTGTGAGGTTTGAGAGTTCTGCTT
>CAYGYB010000171.1:0-3819 GCA_964354015.1 uncultured Candidatus Bathyarchaeia archaeon | reverse complement strand
TGCCGAGCCAGCCGCTGCTGTCGCGTTCCAAATCAGCCCAAGACACGGTTCCGCCACTTTCAGGCACATCAATTTCGCCTTGTGAAGCGTGTTTTTCGATGACTTCTGAAGGCGTAGCCATCTGCAAGTGTGGCCACTTCAAGATTTCTTCAGGCAAGTGCCTCAGGAAACTGTGGATGCCTGTTTCTGGCCAATGATGCTCACCAAAAGTTTCATAGTCAGGAAAAATGTTGATGCATTGTCCCTGTGTGTCAGCCAGCCAATGTGCGTATTTGTCTGCTGTTAATGGCCATTCGCTCCACCATCTTGCGCTGAAGCGGAAGCCTATGTCATCCGTTAACTTGTAGTTGCGCAGTAGGACTTTGATTTTTTTGCAGTTTTTCGGCGTGTAGAGGTAGTTGGGTGATTTTTCGCCGAGGATTTTTTCCACACCTTCCGTGAAAATGCCTCTGTAGCCTAAGCTTTCTGCTATTTTCGCTATGGTGTTGTTGTAGAGTAGCTCCGTGTTTTCAAAGACATTAGGCGTAAAGCCCAGCAGGTCTTTCACTGTTTGCCTGTGCAGTTTCGCTTGTTCCATGAACTCGTCTTTTTCAGGGTAAAGGCTGCTGATTGAATGGTAATACGTTTGGTTCAGGAATTCAACGCAGCCCGTTTTTGCGAGTTGCCTGAAGGTTTCCAGAAGGTCTTTGTTGAACATTTCGCACTGTTCCAAGAAAACGCCCGAAACGCTAAATGAAACCTTAACCTGCTTTCGCTCTTTCCGATGCGCATCAATCAAGTCGAGCAGTATCTGGTTAGAAGGAAAATAACATTTCCTCGCTGCCCTCTGAAAGATTTCCCTGTCAACATCCCTGTCAAAATAGTAGCTGAATAAGTCTTTTTTATTCAAGCGAGCGAAGACTTTGTTTTCCCAGAACAAGTTCCGCTTCAACCTGTGCGGCTGATGAACCTCAAACACAAACACCACATCAGTCATAACGCAATGCCTCTGCGGTAAACAGTGTACGTTGTGTGTTTATATCTAATTTGCCATCGCCACTAGAAGCCCAGCGCAAACGCGTCGCCGTAGGGTTAAAATAGAGAATGCCCAAGTTGCTTATAGAATCCTTTCTTGTCCTCTGAGCTTCTTCCTTAGTGCATAACCAATTGCAGTCAACGCGTAGAGAAAGTGTGTGTATGGATTGTTGGGATTTTTTTGCTTTCAATCTTTCTTATGAAAGATTTTTTATATAAAGTGCCAAACTATTCATAGGGAGCATCTTTGAAGAAGAATCATCCACTATTTCTATTATTGTTAGCCTTAGTGATGCGCGGATTTTATTTTGGTAACAATTTCTATTTTGGCATTGCTGATGCAGGGACGAATGTCACAGGCATAATCACTTCAAGCACCACTTGGACTAAAGCCAGTAGTCCATATATACTGACGGGGCCAGTGGCTGTAAACATTGGAGTGACCCTAGCGATTGAACCTGGGGTGTTGGTCAACCTGAACAACTTTTACATTCAGGTAAACGGCACATTGATTGTAAATGGTAGCGATACTGATAAGATTTCTTTCAACAATGGGCAAATCATTTTTAAACCTGTTAGTAACGGTTGGAACGAGTCAACTGGCTCCGGCTGCATAATTGAAAACGCTATTCTTGACGGAGTTGAAGTTTCCAGCAGCAATCCCCTAAAGGTCAGCAAATGCACCACTAACAGGTCAATTTCTGCTGGTAACTCGTCCATAATTTCCTTTAGTAATTTTACTGACGGTGTCGCGCTCGGGGTTGGAGATGCAAGTGTAGTTACAAACAACATTGTTAGTAAAAATATCAACGCGGGGCGTTCAGCCATAGTTACTAACAACACCGTTCAGAGATGGGGTACTGACTGGAAGAATTGGGGCGGCGTTATCAATGTGGGAAATGGAAGCCTAGTTTCGAACAACAAAGCATATAGTATCGGGTGTGATGGCGCCACCCTTCTCAACAATACTATCGAATATGAAATCGTTGGTTGGGGCACCTTCTCCTACAACAATGTTAGTTACATAGAGCCTACCTATGGTAATAGAATCGTGATTACATACAACAACATTGGAAATAACTGGCGCGACTCAATCTATGGCCATGTTAACCTAGGGTCGGTTACAGTTTCGCACAATAACATTGGGGGCGATATTATGTTAAGTGGAGATGGTACCGCCAATGTTTCTGACAACAATATCTCTGGAGTAAACACGGGGGACGTGTCGGTCTACTTAGGTGGTACTTACACTGCAACGGTTGAGAGGAATATCATCTCTTCCGGTGGCCTCAGCCATGGCGTTAGAATTGGGACTGGGAAGACCTCAATTACTGCGGCAATAATAAATAACACTTTTATTTCTCTTGACAAGGCAATAATAGGTGGTGGAGCCCCATTAACGATAGTAAACAACACTATTATTTCCAACAACATTGGAATAACAGGTACTGGGGGAACCGACTTTGGTGGTAGTGCGCTCCCGTTAACGATAGTAAACAATACTGTTGCTTTTAACAATGTGGGAATAAGTGGCGGAAGCACATCAACGTTAACGATAGTAAACAATACTGTTGCTTTTAACAATGTAGGAATAAGTAGCGGAAGCACATCAACAATAGTAAACAACGCAATTGTGTCCAACAACATAGGAATTGGTGCAGATGCTGGAGTCACGCCACCCATAGTAAACAACACCCTCGCTTTTAACAATATAGGAATCAGAGTGAGTTCTTCCTCGCAAAATATTTCTTACAACAATTTTCAAAATACTTCAGAATACAACATTTACCTGAGTTCAGGCGTTAAAGGTGACGTGGATGTTATTAACAATTGGTGGGGAACCACCGACGCTCAAGCTATAAACCAGTCCATGTTTGATTTCAAGAATGACTTCAACTTGGGCAAGGTTAACTTTATTCCCTTTTTAACTGCACCAAACTCGGCAGCGCCAACACTTCCAACTTTCAATATTGTAGCGTCTGCTGGAACTGGCGGCTCGATCAATCCAAGCGGAAGCATCAGCGTATCATATGGAGGCAACCTGACTCTCGCTATAGCAGCAGATACAGGCTGCCAAATAGCTGATGTTTTAGTGGATGGAAACTCAGTTGGCGCCGTCAACTCGTACACGTTCACCCATGTCCAAGCTGAACACACAATCTCCGCAACATTTGCGCCAACGTCTACTCCAACTCCTTCACCTTCACCCTCGCCTTCACCAAGCCCAACGCCTACACCCAGCCCTACTCCTACACCTGAGCCTACAGCGGCTCCTTCACCCACTCCATCGCCCAGTCCATCACCTACTTCTACTCCCAGTCCGTCTCCTTCTCCAACCGCAACACCCACTCCAACACCTACACCCACACCAACACCTACGCCGACTCCATCATCAACTCCCACACCTACCTCTACGGTTACGGCAACTCCCTCGCCGAGCCCCTCACTACAACCAACGGCAACTCCTTCCCCAGCACCACAACCTGACACAGGAATATACTTGCCCATAATCTACGTATTAGCAACAGCAGTAATCGCCTTAACAGCCATCATAGCTGCACTCATAATCAAAATAAAGAGACAACAAACATAACAACGAAACTCCGCTGTCCATTTACTCTTTTAAATAGGGGCTATTGTTTTCTCCGCGCGCTAGAACACAGTGCACTGCAACGTAGCTGGTAGCAACTTAAAGTGACTTAAAACTACTAGAAAGTGTCAATTTACAATTAACAGCGTTAACCAGCGTTTTTCTGTCGGAAAATTAATTAAGACAAAGTCGCTGTTACACTCGAAAAGCATAGG
>CAYGYB010000170.1:0-3839 GCA_964354015.1 uncultured Candidatus Bathyarchaeia archaeon | reverse complement strand
TACACAGGCTACACCAAAAACATCGACACCCGCATAAAACTGCATGAAAGCGGCAAAGGCGCCAGATACACCAAAATGCACAAACCCCAGAAAATCGCTTACCTCGAGCTTTTCGATGCGCGAGCGCAAGCCATGAAACGCGAAAAACAAATTAAAAAACTAAGTCACCAGCAAAAACTTAACCTGATCAACTCACGAAGCACCCAAAAATAATCACGCGCTCTGCAACAGCGAAAAACTGATTAAACCTCGCCGAGAATAAGCATTTCAGGCGAACAGGCATGGCAAAAAAGCAGACATGGAACCAAAAACTAAACGACAACAAAGGACTGCCCAAAGTGGAGAAAATAACCGAAGCCATGAGCAAGCGATGGGGCAGAGGAACCGTAGTTATCCCTGCACCAATTGAAGTGGACGAAATAATGCGTAAAGTTCCAGCAGGCAAAGTCACCACAATCAACGAAATCCGTGCCGCACTTGCCAAAAAACACGATGCAACAATCGGCTGCCCCATGACAACAGGCATATTCGCGTGGGTAGCCGCGCACGCTGCAGAAGAACGAAAACAGCAAGGCGAAAAGGATGTTACGCCTTACTGGCGCACCTTGAAAATTGGTGGCGTCATAAATGAAAAGTATCCTGGCGGCGCTGAAGCACAAAAAGAGCTTTTGGAGCAAGAGGGGCACACAGTGACGCAGAAAGGCAAAAAACACGTTGTTGCCCACTATGAAAAATCCTTAATCCAGTTCTGAAATTGAACGTTTAGCCTTCGTCAGCCCGTTTGTCCACAAATATACTTCTCGCTCTGCAGCTCCAGCGGGCATCCTCCACCGCAAACCTGCAGTTGCGGGCACTCTTTGCACTTCGGTTCAGCATAAGCTCTGCTTCGAAGTTGCGTTGCAAGCGGGTGGTTCCAGATTTTCGTCCACGGGTCAACGAGAATGTTGCCTAAGCTTTCGAAGTAGCTTTGGCACGGGTAAACGTCTCCGTTTGGCGCAACGCACATGTTTATCATCGCCGCCGTGCAGGATTTGACGCCTAAGCCTAGCTGCACTGGGTCTAAGCGGCAGTACTGCGTAGGCGTGTACCAGAGGAATTTGAGGTTTAGCTGTTGGGCTTTGTCGCGGATTTCAGGCAGCAACGCGCGTAAGGTTTCGATGGGCAAGGCGAATTCTTGGCTTACCGCGTTTGCCTTTCCCGAGTAAATGAGGCTGTTGCATCCGAAGGCGGCGACGCCGAGTTCTTTAATGTAATCGATGGTTTTTAGGAAGTCTGGGGCGTTGTGCGTGTTCAGCGTCGTGTTCGTGGTCACGTAAATCTGCGATTTCACAGCGTTTTTTATGCCTGCTACGGTTTCTTTCCAGCTTCCTTCTGAGGCGGTTATTAAATCGTGAATTTTAGGCAGATGCGACTCAAGCGTTACCTGCGCGAAGTCTAAGCCCGATTGCTCAAGCTTGTGCACGTAGGCTTTGTCCTTGAGTTTTCTGCCGTTGGTTATTAGTCCCGTGACCATGCCCTTGGTCTGCGCGTACCGCAGCAGTTCAGGCAAGTCCTTGCGCATTGTGGGTTCGCCGCCTGTGAATGTTACGATGAAAACGCCGATTTGGCTAAGCTTGTCTATTACTTCTCGCCATTGCTGGGTGCTTAATTCTGCGGTTTCGTGTGGTCCGCCCGCGTAGCAGTGGATGCAGTTGTTGGGGCATCTGAAGGTAACCGCTAAGTCCATGCGCAACGGCGCAGAATACCGATAACTGAACGGTTCTTCCTTAGCTACTTCGAGGAAGGATACGGGGCACACTTTTTCAGTACGCGCCAACGTGCTAATCGCGTAAACAAGCTTCTCGTAGTCTGCTTTTGCTTTGGCGGAGTTGACGCGGTACATGCGGCGAATTTGCTTTATTACGTTGCTTTGAGGCATGCCTTGCATGAAGTAATAAGCGTAAGCGGTTGCGGTTTTGTTAAGGTGAAGCACAGTATTAGCGTTTATCACCATTACGCCGCGCTGGTCTGGCTCGATGCGCAGTTGCAGTGCCATGCCTTTGAACTCGCCTTTTCCGCGGTACGTGTAACGCCCCTGAGGAATGGCTGGCGAACGGAGAATTTTTCTGAGGAAGCTCATTTTTTAGCCGACACCTCCACCTGCACAGGCGCAAGCGCAGGAGACGCAGGCGCACGCGCAAGCACACGCATGACAAGCGCAGACGCATTCGGCTCCGTGGCGTGCGGGTTCATGGGATGCTTTCGCGGGTGACGGCGCTGGAAGGATGGCGTTGGCGAATTTTTCGATGTTGAGTACGATGTTGCTGGAGGTTTTTTCTACAGCTGTGGCTATGTTGTTTGCGAATTCTGCGCCGGGAATTGCTGGTGGCTTTGCGGTTGGAGTTGGTGTGCCAATGGGTGGCGTGTACGTGGGGTGTGGGTGGTAATGGCTATAGCCGTACCAGTACCAGAACCAGAGTGGATTCGGCTCGAAGATGCGGTTTTGGAAGGCTGTCTCGGTGCGCGCGCGATAGTTCGGGTCCAGCAGCAACCATAGCAGTTGCTCATCATAGGCTTTGGATGCGAGGTCCGCTGTGCCTGCTTGTTCTACTTGTGTCCATGCTTTGGCTACGATTTTCCTGTAGTAATCCACGGTGTCGTTTCGGCTGTAGCCGCGTAGTTTCTGCTCCACTGAGTCGCGTAGGTACATTACTGTGTGCGCTAGTTTCTCTTCGTCCAATGTGCCGTCGCTTTTCACAGCATTGAGGAAGTCGATTTCGTAATAGCGCAATGGATTTTCCGCAGTGCCTGTTTTGTCTTTGAATTCGGGCATTACGCGTAGTTTAAGTGCGGGGTTTGTTGTCTCTGTCCATACGGCGCGTTTTTGTAGTAGGCTGTAGAGGATTTCGGTGACGATTTGTGTGGGTTTCATTTCAAGCAAGTAGGAGGCTTCGACTGCTGTCAATCCGCGTTTTATGCCGAGGGTTTCCATGCTGAGTTGCGGGGTGGTGTAGGGTTTTTTGCGGGCAACGAAAACTATGACTGTTATTGCGAGTATGACGACTACTGCGCCGATGGCTACGAATGCGTAGGTTCCAAAGACATCTTCACCTTCGGTGGGTGTTGGCTGCGGCGTGTATTGCGGAAGGGATTCTGCTGGGAACGATATGCCTATGGGGTACTGCGCGTTTGATGTGAGGTTCTGCGTTTCCCAGTAGACTGTTAGGCTGCCGTCTTCGTTTGCTGTGTTGTTCCAGTAGGTTTGCGTGGTGTGTGCTTCGTTTTCGGTGACGTTGGGTGGTAAGACTATTTGTATGCGCAGGTCGTTTACTGGGGCTTCGAACCATGAAGGCGTGAACTGCATGCCCAAGTTGCCGGGGTTCGTGGTGTCGTTGTAGAGCATGCCTGCGACATTGGTGATGAGGCTGAACGTTACGCTTTCTCCAACTGACAATCCCCAGCTTAGGGTCACTTGGACTTTGTAGTCGCTTCCTGAGCTGATGTCAGACACAGCCAGCGTGTTGCCGTATTCGTCGATTGCTGCGCCTATTGTAAAGTCGCGTTTGGGCTGTCCAATGAATACTTTGCTTATCGATTCGCCAGAATCCAACATTAGTTGAATATCATAGAGCAGGTCGATACTACCGTCTTCTCTTATCCAAATTTTTACCCATTCATGCTCAAGATGATAAGTGCCTGTCCACGCCTGAGCAGTGGCGCTTAGAAATGTGGCTAAAATTAGCATGAACGCGAACGCGACTATCAAAGGGCGTTTTTTTACCATTTTGGCTCCTCAGCTACTTCGAAAGTCTTTCCACAGTAAGGACACGAAGCGTAGGGCACTCCTGACACAATTTTAA
>CAYGYB010000169.1:0-3840 GCA_964354015.1 uncultured Candidatus Bathyarchaeia archaeon | reverse complement strand
GCAGGTATTCAAGCACAAACCACCAGTCGCCGAGAAGCGGATAACTGGCCTTATCCAGCATAGGTGTGTCGTTCAATTCCTCATGTGTGTGCTTTGCTTCCAAAGGCGGCATGGACGGATTCATTATTGTGGTGTATCCCATCTTTGAGTAGCGGTAGCCTGTTACGAAAGTTGACGGAATCGAGTAGCCAACGCCAGACCGCGTTATAGCAGTCTTGCGCACTACGTCTTTAACGTGGTCTTCAGGTCTCATGAGCCTGCCAGTGTTCACTTCAGCCCCAGCGATGTGAGTGTGAATGTCAACGCCGCCGGGCATAACCGTCAAGCCTGTAGCATCTATCTTCTTTGCCCTGTGCTCATTGACGCTTTCAACTATTTTGCCGTCCTTGATGGCTATGTCCATTTTTTCGCCGTTAATTCCGTTTAACGGGTCGAAGACAAAGCCGTTTTTAATTAGCATTTCAGCCATTTAAGCAGCCTCCGACTGTTGCGCCATCTTTTGGGCTTTAATTATTCTAACTTCTTCAAGGATGCGTTTTAGAATTTCCTCGTCTGGAAGTATGCCTTCTGGCGGTTCAACCACTTTCTTAAGCGGCAGTGGCACGTTGTCCATGCGGTAAGCAGTTCCGCCGACTTCTATGCCTGCAAATGCAGAGGGAATCACAACATCGCCCAGCATTGCTGTGGCATTCATGTGAGGGTCAATCACGATAAGCGGGTTCTTGACCATGTGTTCAACCGCTCTTTTCGGGAAGTTCGCACCTGGGTCCGCTGCTATAATTAACGAAGCGTCTGATTCGCCGCGCAAGAGAATATCCACACATGATGTCTCACCGGGGTTATAACGTGGATAACCTAATGAAAAATCAACAGCAAAAGGGTATCCACTTTGCCAAGTAGAGACAACGTCCGCCCCCGTGACATTAAAATGACCCCTCATGGGCATAATCACGAACTTTGTCCGTCTGTTCAAGTCACGTACCAGCGAGATAGCTACTTCGACGTTTCTGAATTTGCCCGCGGTCTGGGTTAAACCCATACCGAAGAAAATGACGCCGAAGTTGCAGTTGACCAGCGCGTCAGCCACTTCCTCCAAGTACTCCACGGGCACACCGCCAACCTTGTCAACATCAAGCTCCTGGTCGCGCACCAATGCTCTCAGCGTCTGCAGGATCTCGAAGTCTTTGTTGGGTTCAACCTGAATGAAGTAGTCAGCCATTTCCGCAGTCATCGATTTCCTAACGTCTATTACTACGAGTCTGCGTCCTTCCTTCTTCAAGATTTGAGGAGGCTCACTTACGAGACAGGCTTGAGTCTGCGGCTGCGGGCGGAACTTTATGAACTCTCGTCTTTGTGCGCTGGCTATTTTCTTTTTGCCCGCTGCTGCCTTGACTTTCTGCAGGTACGCTTTCCATTCGCTACCCTCAAATTTGCCTTCAGTGAAGCTTGTGTATCTTTCAAGGTGTCTCGGATGCGCGCTCCACGGGTCACAACCCCAGTAAATTATCAAATCCGCGCGGTGCCTAATCTGCCCCAAAGTGCACGTTGGAATGCCTACTTCTTGAACGCTCAATATCGAGGGACCGTGGCAGACGACTGATGTGTTGTCAAGAACTCCGCCTATTTCTTCAGCCAATTCTACGCCTACCCGTTGGGCTTCGCAGTTTGTGGAGCTCCAACCATACAGGATGGGGTAATTCGCGTTAGCGAGAATTTCCGCAGCTTTATGAACAGCCTCGTCCATGGAGACTGGCACAAGCTTGCCGTCCTTGCGAATCAGCGGCGTCTTGGTTCGATGCTCGCCCTTATAGCCTAAGAATTTGGATTCGCATAGGGCGCACCCGTTTTTAACTTTGACCACTTCGTTGTTTTCAATGGTTAATTCAATATCGTCGCATAAACTGCCGCAAACAGGACACACCACGGCTTTAACTATTGACATGCGTTTTTACCTCCCGAATTCGCTTTTAAGAAGTTCCGCCATGCTGAGAAGAGGCTTGTCTGGGGCGGCTTCCACTTCAGCAGGTGTCCCTTTGAAAGAGGGCATGCCGATGCTAGTGGTTGCGTCGCTGCAAATAGCGTTCGCCCATGGACCATAAGGAATGTAAATTAAACCAGGCATTGGACCGCGAGGGTACTTTACGGCTTTGAGGACCACTGAGCCATGCGGGGTTGTAACCAACACGTTGGTGTTATTTTTCACGCCGAGTTTCTTCATGTCTTCGCGGTCCATGTAAACCATTGAACAAGCTTCGAAGTACTCAGGTGAGCTTTTTCCCTGTTCTTTGCCTACTCCTTGCTCAATCGTTCTGCCTGTAAGCAAGGTCACGCGCAACTTTTGCTGCACCATGAAGTCCGACCTTATAAGTAGAAATTCAAACGCTTATATTTAAGAGTAAGTTCAAAAAAACTGCCAATTTCACGACAAACCAAACGCTTTTGAAAACGCAGAAAACTTGGTGACAGCAGTCCTATCCCAGTGCCATCTAAAGTTCAAGCATTGTCATATGGTTATTCTTTCTGACCGCGTGTAGATATTCATGCGTTTGCCGCGAACAAACCCAACCAAAGTCACATTTGACGCTTCAGCCGTGGCAATTCCCGAGGAAAGCGCAGTTGCTAAGGAGGCAATAATTGGCAAGCCAACCTTCGCCGCTTTAAACGCTACGTCGCCTGACATGCGCCCGCTCAAAGCCAAGAAACACGCGCCAAAATCAACCTTGCTCAACGCAGTCATGCCTATCACTTTGTCCACGGCGTTGTGCCTGCCCACATCTTCAGCCAACGCAATCAGAGAGCCGTCGCCCTTGTAGATTGCGGCGACATGAAAACCGCCAGTTTTCCTGAAGCCTTCAGCCTTGAAGTTAAGCTGGTTAACACTGTCAAATATGACTTGAGCTTTAACCTTTAGATTCGACTCAACTTTGGGAGTTCTGCCAGTATACTGGTAAGGCGAGCCGCTTCCGCAAGCTGCGGGAATGACACGCGTGTGAAGCTTTGAAAGTCTCACGCGGTCTTCAACGTTGATGCCAGCTTTTAATTTAACGTAGCAGGTGCTTTCAGGTTCTTTGAGAACCACTTCCGTGATTTCTTCGGTTGACTCGAGCACTCCTTCAGAGAGAAGATGCCCTACTGCCAATTCCTTAAGGTTCATTGGCGAGCACAGAATAGTCGCCCAAAAAGTCGTGTTGACAAACAAATAAAGAGGTTTTTCTTCGGCAACATAATCAGCAATCTCCTGAGTCTTTCCTGTGGAAAGGTCAAGCTTAACTACCTTCACTTGATGCACTCCAGTCGCACCTACATTGTTTCTTTGGTTCGGACACTAATTAACATTACAGACGCTGCAGTCAATTTTTGCGCCATTATGGCGCTATAACCGCACCAATTAAGATTACTTCCGTTTAAGAATGGATTCATCCAAACAAGCGAGCCGAAGATACTGTTGAATTGGTTGCCTGCTTGAGGAGAACTGTATTCCAAGGAAAAAAGGAAAGTGAAAAGATAATTCAAATAAGCTAACAAAAATGACTAGCGCACCTTAAGAAAGGCATTCATCGCGCTGAGCTCAGGGTAGTAGCAATGACTAAACGGGCTGCAATCATACTTTCGGGAGGGAAAGCGGAAAGATTCCAAAGCGAACAGCAAGCGTGGCAAGATAAGGCACTTTTTGAACTTTTCGGCAAGCCCCTTCTGATTCACGCTGTCGAAAACGTTCAGAACCGTGTAGAAGAAATTGTGATAACCGTAAACGACAAAGCACGAGAGACGCGATACTCTGAAGTCTTAAAAAAGCATAATGTGAAAAACGTCAGATTGCTTATCGATGAGAAAATCGAC
>CAYGYB010000168.1:0-3857 GCA_964354015.1 uncultured Candidatus Bathyarchaeia archaeon | reverse complement strand
TCTTGCAGAATAAGCGTGACAGTTACTTCTGGATTAGCGGCGTTTACTTCTGTAATGCGCCGATGCGGATTGACCTAAAGTTTTCCACTGTGGACGCGCCGAACGCTGGCTCAGTGCTGTTTGACATTGTGAGAGCTATGAAATTAGCTTTGGACAAGAAGCTGAAAGGCGCAATATTGCCTGTCTGTGCATACGCGTTTAAGCGTCCGCCGCAGTTGCTGCCGCTGGAAACCGCAGAAGAAATGTTCACAAGCTTCGTAAAGGAAAACTCTAAGCATTAGCTTGCGGCGAGTTTGCCCAGTTCACGAATTATCTTCTCTTTTATTCCAGTTCGCTGCATTTGCTCTTTCAGCAGGGCTATTGTTTTGACTGGTGTTGGGTCTATTTTGCGTAAAATCGCCAAGTAGACGCTTGCGAAGTCACCGATGCAGATGGTAGACAACATCTTTGCCAACGCGCCTTCGCCTTGAGCCCACACTTCGAGCGTCTTCGACACTGCGGGCTGCATTAACGCTTTTGTGGTTTCGATTCTGCTACGAACTTCAGCGGGTTCAGCTTTGTCTCTTATGAGTATTGCAGAGAAGTTTTTCGTGAGTTTTCCATGTTGTTCCCAGCCTACGATTTCGTTGTGGTTGAGTTCGGGAAAAACCTCCCATTTCGCGGGAACCTTGCTGTTCTCGTTGAACTGCGTCTTGAGACGTTGTGCAACAGCGCGGTAAAACCCGAAGCCGTAAACGACGGGAACAGTTCCGCAGATATTTGCGGCTAGCGATTTAGAAAAGTTGGTTTTGAGTGGGGGTTCAGGTGAGTTTGCAGCACTTACTCGTCTCAAGGCATTAATGGTTTCAGAAATTTCAGGAGCAACATCGGAAACTAAGCCTATTTTCTCCAGTAATATGGGCAGAGGCATAAACAGGTAGGGGAGAGTTGCTCGAGGAGTCATCCCAGCAGGAACACGCAAATGCGGAATGCTCAGTTTTTCAGAAAATTCCTGCAATGTTCCCCCAGAGCTTATGCACACAGTCATGCATTTTCGTTTAATTGCATCCAGAAAGGCACTGAGGGATTCTTCGGTTTCGCCCGAATAGCTTGTAACAAGCACTAAAGTGTCTTTGCGCGCATAAGCTGGTAGGGAGTAGTCTCTGCTGACTTCGATTGGAACGGTTATTTTGTTTCTTGTCCAGTCTTTCAGAAGTTCTCCGCTGATGGCTGAGCCGCCCATGCCCGCGACAACAATGTTTGCAGGTTCAGCGTAACTGATTGCAACTTTTTTGGCTATCCTTGCAGCTTCCCCATAATGTTTAGGCGCGTCAGTGCAGAACGAGAGCATGTTGCTCTTGTCAATTTTCCTGATTTCGCCTATTTCGTCTAACAGTGACTTTGACAAACTCAGTTTCACACCCGTGCGGATTACAGGTAGTTTTTATAGTTCGTTTTGACTTTTAAGCTGAACGCAGAAGCACGGCAGTTTTCTGCGAGGAGCAAGCACAAATTGGTAAAGTTGGCTGTGGCGATACCTGCGTCTGTGGTTTCAGACACGCCGCATTTACGCGAGAAAACCTCAAAAGTCGGCTTAATCGGAAGAGCCGCGGCAATTTTCAGAGTGAACGAAATTGTGGTTTATGCTGACAACCCGAAAGTTAATCAACGCGCAGATGTGGATTTGATTGCTACTTTGCTGGAGTACATGGAGACGCCGCAGTATTTGCGGAAGAGGCTTTTCAAGATTGAACCACGGTTGCAGTACGCGGGAATATTGCCGCCGCTGCGGACGCCGCATCACCCGCTGAACAGCAAAGCTGAGCACTTGAAGGTGGGCGAGTACCGCGAAGGCGTGGTCTTGTCCGAAAACAAAGAAGGCTTGCTTGTTGACGTTGGCGTTGAGCAGCCTGCGCTTTTGCGAGAAAAACAGTTCGCTGTCGGCAAGCGGGTGACCTTGCAAGTAGTCAAGGCAGGTGGGCAGGTTGAGGTTCAAGGCGTGAGCGGTGAAGTTCCAAGCTACTGGGGATACACGGTGACAGCTGAAAAGCATTCCTTAACGAGACTTGTGAAAAGCAGGAAATTTGATTTGACGATTGGCACTTCCATAAAAGGTGCCAAGTGGGCAGGCGTTATTGGAGAGTTGGCTGGGAAATGGCGAAAGGCAGACAGCGTGCTTATTGCTTTTGGTGCGCCGACGAGGGGGCTGTATGAAATTGCTAGGGATGAGGGCGTAAACTTGGATGAAGTCATGGATTTTGTGGTGAATACTATTCCTGCGCAGGGAACGGAGACTGTGCGGACAGAAGAAGCGCTACTCGCCACGTTAGCTATTCTGAACATGCAGTTTGGCGTTTAATGTTTAAATCTCTCGCTGAAGTTACGTTTTCGCCATGGAATTCGACATCACTATGCCGCTTACATTGTTCGCTGTAACAGTGGTAGCGATGTTTTTGAATAAGCGTGCAGAAGGAAAGTTGAAAAAAACTTTTGAAGAAAGAGAATTTCACAATCGAGACGCGTTTTTGTTCGCGGCTATGGTTACTGTGACGGTTTCAGTGATTGTTTTTGTTCCTGAGATGGCGATATTGACTCTCTTTCTGTTTTCTTATTCTACGCTGCTTTTCACGTTTTCATACATCTTTTCAGGCATGTCAAAGCGGAGAGCACAGCTTTTCTGCTTAGTTTTTGGCGTTGCGGGTTTGGCAGCTGGAACCGTAGCCGTACTATCGCCCGTAGCAGATAGCTTAATGTTCTATGGCGGGTGGGCGCTTTGCGGTTTGGCAGCCTTCGCGTTTTTTGCCATGGTATATGAGCAGACAAGAGCAGCTACACGTGAAAGATGGTACGTGGCTGTATTGCCGTCAGTCCTGTTCGTGTTGCTGTATCTGGTGTATAATGGAACAAACCTGTGGTTTCCGTATCTCCTGAACATTTATGCAGTGATGTTTGCTGTCCTGATAACTCTTTATCTTAGTTCCCTGTTTTCATGGAAAAACGTGTTCATTTTCGCAGTGCTCCTCACCGTTATGGATATAATACTTGTGCTGTTCACGGGCGTTATGGTGACCGCGGCGAAAACAGTTTCAGGACTAGGACTGCCCGTTCTCGTTTCGCTGCCAACTGTTCCGTGGATAATAACGGAAGAGGGTATTCAGTACATGTCGCTTGGACTAGGCGACTTCTTCTTTTCAGGGATACTTGTCACGCAAACTTACAAACGATTCGGCAAGAAAACCGCAGTGTTATCTGCAGTAACCATATGCGTGTCTTTCGGCATCTTTGAGGCTTTCCTGCTGAGCACCAATTTTGGGGCTTTTCCGGGAACGTTGATGATTATTTGCGGTTGGCTGCCCGTAATAGCGTGGAAACTGCTTGCTGAAAAAAGAAACAAAAAATAATAATAGAACAGCGGAATTGAACCAAAAATAGAAAGGTGTTAGTTTAGCCGAATAGGGCGCCTAAACCTTCAAGCGCTGCTTCTTCCTTAGCTTTGTCCTCTTCGCCTTTCTTCTTCTTTTCTTCTTCCTTCGGCTTTGCTTCTGCTGCTGGCGCGGCTGGTGCCTGTGCAGCTGCTGGCGCAGCCATCATTGCTGGAGCAGCTTTAACCGCTTCGTCAATGTTAACTTCGCTTAAAGAAGCCACTAACGCTTTGACTCTGACGGCGTCAACTGTTACTCCTGCCGCTGTCAAAACGTTTGAGATGTTCTCTTCGTTTATTTCTTTAACAGCTTTGTGAAGGAGCATCGCAGCGTAAACGTATTCCATACCCTTTCACCTCTTCATCCAACTATTTTAACTTTTTCTGGTCTATACAGCTTATTTCCCTTAAAGGGGACAAGCAACTACTTAAACCTAGGCATGCATTAAAGCATTTT
>CAYGYB010000167.1:0-3870 GCA_964354015.1 uncultured Candidatus Bathyarchaeia archaeon | reverse complement strand
CTTAGAGAATATTTAAGCTTGTTCACGTCATAAAGGTTTAACAGTTACACAGAGAACGCGCGCATGAAAAGAAAATTAATTAACCATAGAGGATTGTAGAGGTCTTACAAATAAGTAAACAAAGTCACCCTTTAATTTTGATTTTTGTTTTGTTCGCATGAGAAAAATCGCGGCAGTTATGGCAGTTGCGGTTGCCGCGCCTGCAATCGCGTAGGTAAGGTAGTATGGAAATGAGTTCACTGTTGGGATGGACCAAATTCGCATGTTAGGGTCGCATAGTGTGCCTATGGCTGTGCACCCAACGGTGATTATCTCTGTAGTGCCGTCTTTGTCAACGTCGCCTGTTGCTACGTTCCAAGCGCAAACGCCGTCGTTGATTACCCAGTCCACGTTTTGTTTAAGGGTTAGGGTTTTTCCATTCCAGCTTGAAATCCGTAGTTGTCCTCTGTCAGGGTTTGCTGTGGTATTTGCGAAGCTTCCTTTAGCTGCTGCTATGCCGCTGTGGATTATGTCGAGTTTTCCGTCGCCGTCGACATCGCCAAGCGCTATGCATTTGACTTCGGTTAAGTAGTCAGATGTCCATTCTTCGCTTTCTTCCTGAGTTAAGGCGTATCCAGGCCAGTTCCAGATTTTTAGTTGAGCGTTGACTTGTTCGCCATCATAAGCGAAGCCGCCTGTCACTATTTCTTTGATGCCGTCGCCGTCTACGTCACCAGCTTTAACATTGTTTACGATGGTGTTTCCTTGGACGGCTCCTGCGATGGTTAAGGCGTATCCTTGGGTTACAAGTTGCCAGCGTTCGTTACATTTTAAGGAAAATTCTTGCCCATTCCATTGCCAGATGCACAGTTGCCCTTTGCTGTTGTTGAGGTTGTCAGAGTAGCCTGCGGTGATGATTTCTACGTTGCCGTTGTTGTCTAGGTCGCAGGCGAACACTGAATTGGCGTAGGTTACGTTAGCGGCGTCTAGTTCAAGTTGGTCTATCAAACTAAGGGTAGTGCCTTCGAAATGCCATAGGCAGAGCACTGGGGTGTAGAGGGAGTCTTTGCGGAGTTGCCCTACTGTGATTATTTCTGGTGTGCCGTCGCCGTCTGCGTCGCTGACGAAGATTGCGTTGGCGGGTATGCCTTCGTATTGGGCTTTTTGGCTCAATTCGCCGTTGCTGTAGTGCCATATTTTGAGGATGCTGTAGTAGCTTGTGTCGTTGATAACTACTCCGCCTGTAATTATCTCCATTGCATTGTCAGCGTCGATGTCGGCTGCGAAGATGCTGTTTATGCCGCCTGGCCATTTCGCGGTTGCTTCAAGGGTAACGTTTTTGCCGTTCCAGCTCCAGATGTCAAGTGGGGCTTGGACAGTTGTTCTTGAGCCATTTATGATGTTGTACATGAAGCCGCCTGTAATTATTTCCTTTACGCTATCGCCGTCAACGTCTGCGACAAAGAGGTTGTGGGTTCCAGAAATGCAGGTGCCTCCTACACCGTAGGTTTCCCATGATTGTTCAGCTTCCAAGGTGAAATTTCCATATTGAGCGTTGACTGCTAGCACAGTGGATGAGCAGAAAATGGATAATAACAGGAACATGAGGCACTTGCGAAGTTGACACATTTTGAGCACTTCACGTGGAGAGTTAAAGGACGTAACGCAATTTAAATGATTGCTGTTTATTTGCAGTTTGCAGGAAGAGAAAATTAATAAGTGCCGCAGCGAAAAGCCATGGTTAGTTGAGTGTGAAATGAGTTTCAGATTGGGCTTGAACAGAGTGCAAGAAGTTTTAGTGCTGGCGCTGATGATAGTGCTCGTTTTCGCAGTCACCTACTCCGACATAGAGTTCACGTACAAAATCGGCATAGCAGTTTTAGTGTTCACCATAATCTTCTTGGTAAGCATGGCTAGCCAAGCAATGAAACAACAGGAAGAACAGAAAAAACAACTCTAAAAATAGACAGGACTAACACTTTCCCAGCAACCCTGTTATTTGCAGCTTATGTTCATGTTTCGCTGGCTTTGGTTATAGCAACTGACTTTTGGCGTTTCAGGAACAAGCACGCCCAAGCGACGGCTATTCCAGCAACCGCCATAACAAACAGTTTGGCAGCAGATAGAACGTGAAGTCTTTTAAAGCAATTAACACAATAATGCACGCAGATAGTGGAGACATGTGGAATGGACCGCGCTAAAGTCTTGAAAGAAGAGTTATTTGAGCAGAATACGCCTTTCTTGGCTGTTTATGTGGAATCAAAAAACTCATGCCTCGTAATGCTTAGCGAGAAGGAGGATCGGATGGGAACCTTGGCAGTGGCTGTTCCGAAACCTAATAATTTGCTGGGTCCAGTCACGTCGTCAGTGCTTTTAGGCAACAGAAACGTGGTTTCAGCCCGCATGTTCGCCGAGTACGTAGCCGTGAAAAAGGGCAAAATAGCGCTGGTTTCCGTTTACTTGGACAGGATTAGTGAGTTGGAGGCGCAAGCGTTTTTCATGCAGTTAATCGAAAAAGTGCTGCAGACAGAAAGACAAAAAGAAGCCGAAAAAATATAGTCTATTTTACGCTTATCGCTGAAAACTCAACACGCCAAAGGGAAAGAGCATGATTTGCAGGTTGCTGCCTTCCGAGTTTGACGCCATACTAAACGTTGTCAACGACGCTGCTCAAGCGTTTAAGGGCGTAATCCCGCAGGACAGGTGGAAAGAACCTTACATGCCAGCCAGCGAGCTTAAACAGGAAATTGCAAGCGGAGTAGAATTCTACGGCTGGAAAGAGAATGGCGTTTTGATGGCGGTTATGGGAATCCAACTTGTCAACGATGTCACTTTGATTAGGCACGCATACGTGTTGACAGCTCATCAGAGAAGAGGAATTGGAGAAAAACTGCTTAAACACCTTATGAGCTTGGCGGGAACTGCCACGGTTTTAGTGGGCACTTGGGAAGCCGCTTACTGGGCTGTGCGCTTCTACGAGAAACACGGCTTCACGTTGGTGCCAAAAGAAGAAAAGGACAGACTGCTCAGAAAATACTGGAACATTCCTGAACGCCAAATAGAAACTTCCGTCGTGCTGAAACTCAAAATAAAGCTAACTTTTGCAGCTATCGTTGTGCAGCCAGCAAGTGTAATTAGTTTTTTATACACATCAATTCTTATACACAACAGGATTAAGATTTTAGTGAAATGAGTGATTTCAATGGCTCAAAAGAAAATCGACAACGTTAAAGTTTTCTTGAAAACTGGAGTCGTGATGGCTAAAGAAGTCGTCACAATAGATGAAAAAGCATTAGTTAAAGAAGCAGCCGACATAATGAACCAAGCCGACATAAGCTGCATAATCGCCACAAAAAAAGGAAAAGCAGCAGGCATAATTACTGAACGAGACCTTTTGAAACGCATAATCTCCGAAGGCAAAAACGCAAAAAAGACCCGAGTTAAAGATATCATGTCAACTCCGTTAATCATTATTTCACCAGACACAGATGTGGAAGAAGCAGCACGCTTAATGTTCGAGAAAAAAATAAAGAAGCTGGCAGTAATCAACCACAACCGCTTGGTAGGCGTAGTCAGCTTAACAGACATTGCCCGCGCTCAACCGAGCATAACAAGGGTCTTGCAGAAACTCGCCGCTTTTCAAGAGCCGCCGAAAGGCATCAAAAAGGTTTTAGACAGTTACATTGTTTAAGGAAGCGCTCCCTAGCCTCGCGATGGAACAGTTGGAAAACCTTTTTCACATTTAAGAGCAACTGCACGCATAAATGATAAGGCATCACGGATGAAAAAAACCCTACTGCTGAAAGTTAACCCGCAGAAGCCAGAAACAGAAAAAGTGCAAGTTGCAGCCGAATTCATCAAAAAAGGCGGCTTAGTTGCATTCCCAACCGA
>CAYGYB010000166.1:0-3900 GCA_964354015.1 uncultured Candidatus Bathyarchaeia archaeon | reverse complement strand
GAGCGCTTTGTTTGGAATGAGCAAAATGCGGGACATTGCCAAGCGGAACGGTTTTAACGTGTTTGTTTATGGGCACACGCATAATTCAAACATAAAGTGGGAGGGAAAAACTTTGTACATTAATCCTGGAAGCCCCACGAATCCTGTGCCTGCGTTCACGAACATGCCTTCAGTTGCAGTGTTGAAGGTGACGAAGGAAGCTATAGTGCCTGAAATAATCCACGTTTGAATAGTTTCAGTTGCTCCAGTGTTCTATTTTGGCAAGAAATAGAAAAAGGAGCTTGTTGCTCATTAGAATAGTTGAATGATTTTCAGGTACAGAATGATGCCGAGAACCAGCGTTATTAGCCATAGTGTCAATGTGACGCGCATTGCTTTCTTTTTTGCGAAACAGGCCTTCACATCAACTTGCAGACGCCAAGAAGCAACCAGCCAAAAGCCAAGGATAACTGCCGCAATTCCCATGAATGCGTGAACCAAGATTGCCACCATAAGCGCATCTACGGGATTTAAGGTGCTAGGAGAACTGATTAAACTGCTGAATGAGGGTATCATCCAAGCCAATATCACTACTGTATGAAGCACAACGGCTGTAAACATCATTATTCCGTGTTGGCGATACTTTTTCTTTCCTTTCAGCCATATGCCACCGAAGAGCAAAACCAGAACGACTATTTGAGTGACCAAGCTGATAGTAGCAACAAGCTGAAAATAATCCATTCACGTTCACCACATTTTGATTGAGGCAGTTGAGGTATAAAAGGTTCACTTTAACTCACCTCTCTCTGCGGAACTTAATGGTCGTTTCACAACGAGTTTTAAAAGCGTTTTTCGCTCACAGCATTAAGCGTGTATGTTACTGGAGGTTCGCAAGGTTGGAGCATTGTAAGAATCCTTGGAAAAGCAAGTGTAGAAGTGAGAACATTAAGCTTTACATTCTTTTTAAAGGAGAAAAACTGCCTATTTGTAAGCAGTGTTGGAGCACTATAGCTGATAAGGAACTTGAGTGGGGAATGTGACAGATGGAGAATTTTTGTTTAAACAGTGCTAAATCGTTTCTGGGTAAAAACGTTAATTTGCATTTGAAGGATGGTTCGGTGATAGTGAACGTGCAGTTGACTGGAGTTCGGAAAGGCGATTTTGGGAAAGGCAACTTTGTTGAGTACGTGCCTTATGGAAACCGCAGGATTGGCAAGATTCCGCTGAGAAGTATTGCTTGGGCTGAATTGTTGAGTTTAGCTTTTCTGCAGGCAGCAGGCTGAAACACGCTGTAAATAAAGGCTGATATAGTGGCTGAATGAAGATACGGTTATGCGTTGTTTGCACTGTGGAGTTTGCTGCAGAGAAACAGAAATGCTACTTTGCGCAGAGGATATTGAGCGTTTAGAGAGGAAAGGCTACAGTAAACAGTTTTTTGCACGGTTTGACAGAGAAGGCTACGCTACGCTGCGGAATCAGCAGGGACACTGTGTTTTTTATGATGTTGAAAATCGGCGCTGCAGGGTTTATGCGGATAGACCTTTGGGTTGCCGTATTTACCCAGTGATTTACGACGAAAAGAAAGGAATAGTGGTGGACAGTATTTGTCATGCGCAGGGCACGGTGACTGAGAGGCAAAAGGCGAAAAGAGGCAAACAAGTGCTTAAGCTTCTGGAAAAAATAGACGCTGAAGCAGAGAAAAGACGTCTCAAATAACAGGTCCTATGTGTGCTCTAGTGCTCGGAAAAAACTATAGCCCCCTTATTTAAACTATAAATAGCATCGGAAGAGTTTTCCGAACCGATTTCGTGAGGTTCGCTGGTTAACTATGTAGAGAAAAGTTGTTTTAAAGAAAATGGAGTCAATTTTATTTTGGTTTGTCAGTCATTTTCGCATGATTGCGTTTCTTGAAGTACACCAGCAGACCAGCGCCAACAGCAATTATTGATGCTCCAGAGGCTATGATCCAAGTCGCTGGAAAAGGCTCTGAGGATGAAGTAGGTGTAGGGGCTGTGGTTATAGGTGGGGAAGGTGATATTGTAGAAGAAGGAGAGGGCAAGATTGTCCCATATCCAATAGGCGTATACTGTTCAGTTATAGCGCTTACAGTTGCGTTGCTGTTCGAGTTGGTAACGTCGAAAGTGTATCCTCCAATTACGTATAAGATATCGTTTGCTGCTGCAATGCCAAAGTTAAGTCGGTAAGTAGGTATAATGGTGCCCGCTGACCAGCTGTCGGTTTCTGGGTTGTAGACGAAGGTGGTTTTTCTGGAATAACCAGAAGTGTCTGATTCGCCGTATGGTACCCAACCGTACGGTGCCACGGCAAAAATGTATATTCGCTTTGGAGCCAAAGCGCCTGTTGTGGCTTCTGCAGGTCCGATAACGTCAAGTCTTGGGGAACGTGCGCCTTGACTCCAACTATCAGTTTCAGTATCGTAAATAAGTACAGGCGAATAGTTGCTTATGACGTATATTTTGTTGTCAACCGCTGCCGAGACATAGCCGTCTACTCCAGTTGGCGGCGACGCCTTCGCGGTCCAAGAGTCAGACGCAGGGTCATATACATTAAGGGCTTTTCCGTTAAATACAAAAATCTTGTCATCCACAACATTAGCCTGCAGAGCTGATGCTGCTGCTGGCATAGATGCTTTGGTCTCCCACGTGTCCGTAGCTGGGTTATAAACCTCGTTCACATCTGACGCGACAGATACATGAAATAAATGATAAAAATCATCAAGTCGAAAGCCAACTACGCCACCCAAACAATAAATCTTGTTTTGGCAAACTGCAATGGCAAAATCAAACCTTGGAGTTGGCATAGGCTTCTTGGCAGTCCATATGTTTGTCGCTGGGTTGTATTCTTCGTTTGTGTCTACAAACCCGCCCGAATATTTGGGCAAGTAAGTACCGTTTTTGTCTGAACCGCCTATGGCATAAATTTTCCCGTTTGCCACAGCAACACCTAAGGCGGCTCTTGCCTGGCTCATGGATTCTTTCTGAATCCAAGAACCACCCTGAACTTCAACAGGCGGTTTAGCATCGCCAATTGCCGTTATTGTTACAATTGGGCTTAGCGAAGGCTTGTATTTGATGGCGCCGTTGGCGAAAGAGTTCCCCGGATAACTGCATTGGAAAGTATAGTTGCCTAACTGGTTTATCATGTAACTCCAGTAGTATGTACCATCATCAGCGCGCCCTATTGCAGTATACTCGTTTGTCACGCCGTCTGGACGCTTAATAGTCAGAGCAAGACCAGTAAACTGGTCACTAGGCGATGGGGGAGCCGGTTCAATCCATATCTTAACATTAACCGCCTGAGCAGCTTCGGGCTTATCAGGATTAACAACAATGAAGACGGAAGTATCCACTTCGGTTTCAGTACTGGCAGCCAACACGTCAGTTAAAGCTGGATTAACTGAATTCATAATGAACATCGCTAGGAACGCGAGAACAAACAGCAGAACAGCAGTCTTATCCATGCCTATTCCCTATAATATCGGGCTTCTCAGGTGATTAAAGGGTTTTTGTAAAGGTTTCTTGACAAAACAAGCTAGCAACGCGCTTTTTTAGTCAAATTTTCTTGACTAAACGCCCCGTTTCATGGGTCAAAGTTTCTTGACTAACCATCATATTTGGAGCCTAATAGAAATACAATGCAGAAACCTATAGGGGGTAGGTCCGTATTGGCGGTTTTTCAAGTCAAAACCATGTTGAAAAGTTTCACAGGCTGCCTACGCAATGCAGTCCATAGAACGCTTAGGCTACCGCATAAACCTCATGCCCAGTAGCTGGTTTGAGGCGTTGGAATGTCATGCTTAAATATGCGCTGGCGATTCAGTTATTTACGGTTTTGAAAAGGAGTCTAAAAAAGATGCCTGCTATTGCTGTTGGCAGAATCAGCGTAAAATCAGCTGATCGT
>CAYGYB010000165.1:0-3911 GCA_964354015.1 uncultured Candidatus Bathyarchaeia archaeon | reverse complement strand
TAGAACACAACAGAAGCAGAAGCCACATTTTCAGCCTATTTATACTTTATATAAGGGGGCTATAGACTGTTCCGAGCACAACAGAAAACCATAGAAATCATGCGCACAGCACAATTAACACTATAAACCAGCCTTTCGCATATTGTTGCTGTAACAAACTAAGCGATGGCGCATCCAAGTGAAAGTCACCGAGCTATCCGTGCCAGAACCGTTAAAGGCGATAACGCTTCAGTCAGGCATTGCAGAACTGTATCCGCCTCAGGAAGAAGCCATACAGGCAGGAGTGCTGGAAGGCAAAAACCTCGTTTTAGCCACCCCGACCGCCTCAGGAAAAACACTAATAGCTGAACTCTGCAGCCTCAAGCACATTCTAGAAAAAAACGGTAAAGTAATCTATTTAGCGCCATTAAGGGCTTTGGCGAACGAAAAATTCGACGAGTTCAAAAAATATACTTCACTCACCAAGCCCAACGGAAAACGCGTCAGCATAGGCATCAGCACAGGTGACTTCGACAGCAGCGACCCATGGCTCGAAAAATACGACGTAATAGTAACAACCAACGAAAAAGCTGACTCGCTCCTCAGACACAGAGCCAAATGGATGGATCAGATTTCGCTGGTAGTCGCCGATGAAGTGCACCTGCTAAACGAGGCAGAACTAGGACCAACGCTGGAAGTTGTCTTGGCAAGGCTCATGCAGATTAACCCCGAAACCCAAATTCTCGCATTAAGCGCAACGATAAATAACGTTGACGAAATCGCCGCGTGGCTCAAAGCAGGCTATGTTGTGACGGAATGGCGACCAGTCACCCTGAAAGAAGGCGTGCTTTTGCATGATGAAATCCAGTATAAGGATGGAGACGCCAAAAAAATCGAGAAAAAAACAAAAAACGCCACAATAAACCTAGCCCTAAACACGGTGAAAACTGGCGGACAAGCATTAGTTTTCGCATCAACAAGAAAAAACTCTGCAACACTGGCGAAAAACATCGCAGACCACTTAGGCGAAGCATTATCTAGACCCATCAAACGGACACTGGAGCACGAAGCAGAAAAAATTCTGTCCGCAGGCGAAAGAACACGAATCAGCGAATCACTTGCTGAGCTTGTCAAATGCGGCACAGCTTTCCATCACGCTGGCTTGGCTGGCGCACACCGCAGACTAATCGAAGACCTGTTCCGACAAGGAAAAATAAAGGTGTTAACCGCTACGCCAACATTAGCCTTCGGCGTGAACCTCCCAGCGCGCACCGTCATAATCCAAGATTACAGACGCTACGAAGCAGGCTACGGCTATTATCCGATAGCCGTTTTAGAATACAAGCAAATGGCTGGCAGAGCAGGAAGACCCAAATATGACAAGGTTGGCGAAGCAGTACTTATCGCTAAAACGGCTGATGAAGCAGACTATTTAATGGGCAGCTACATTCTTGCGCGTCCAGAGAAAATTTGGTCACGCCTCGCCGTTGAAAAAATCATCAGAACCCACGTTCTCGCAACAATAGCCTCAGACTTCGCGCACACGGAAAACGGCATCTACGAGTTTTTCGCAAAAACCTTCTACGCCTACCAATACGACGTAAAAGCCATCAGAAGCATCATAGCAAAAATCCTAAAGTACCTATACGACGAAGAAATGCTCGAACTTGCTGGCGACAACATCCACGCCACAAAACTGGGCAAACGCGTAAGCGAACTCTACATAGACCCTGCTTCAGCAGTAGTGATTCGCGACGCATTAAGACACAAACCAGCCTACTTAACAGATTTGAGCCTACTGCACTTGATTACGCACACGCCAGACATGGGACCAATAATGCGACCTTACTCGCAGGAATTTGACGAAATGGCAATGCTCATGGAAGAGCACAAAGAAGAATTCTTCACGGAAATGCCCAACGAATGGGAAGACCGCATAGCTTATGAGGAGTTTCTAGGCGAAATAAAAACAGCCATGGTTCTGCAAAGCTGGACTGAAGAAGTCAGCGAAGACACGCTGATAGAACGGTTCAGAGTGCAACCTGGCGACTTGTACAGGATAATTGAAAGCGCAAAATGGCTACTTTACGCAACGCATGAATTAGCCACGCTGCTTGGAAACAAAGAGATTCCGCACTTAGCGTTTGAACTGGTAGAACGCGTAGCCAAAGGAATAAAGAAAGAGCTACTACCCATCGTCAAGCTAGAAGGCGTGGGACGCGTGCGCGGACGCATAATATTCAACGCAGGCTACAAAACAATCGAAGACATAAAACACGCGCCACTTGACGATTTAACAAACTTGCCGTTGATAGGACCTAGATTAGCCAAGAAAATCAAAGAGCAAGTTGGCGGCTTCGTCAAAAAGGAAACGTGGGAAAAACTAGAGAAAGTCGACGAGTGGAAACAAAAAGCGTTAACTGAGTATGACGCTTAACCTTTCCCGAACGATTCTGCCTGCGCTACGGCAGTGCCCAAGTAGTTTTTCGGGTTCAACGCCGCATCAATCTCTCGCTCGCTTAGTTTACTGCGTACAAACTTGTCCGCGAGAAGAACTTCTCTGAAGTTCCGCTTTTCAAGCTCACTCTTCACCGTCAACTTCCTAAGCAACTCGTAAGCCTCTTGCCTGTCCACGCCTTTCCTTGTCAAAGCCATCATCACCGCTTCAGACATAGCACGTCCCTGAGTCAACTCCATGTTCCGCAACATGCGCTGCTCATCCACCCGCAAATTAGCCACAATATTACTCATCAAAAACAGCAGGTAATCAACCAGAATGCACGCTTCTGGAAAAATGAAGCGTTCAGCCGAAGACTGAGTTAAATCTCGCTCATGCCATGTGACAGCGTTCTCAAGCGCTGGAACAACAAGGCTTCTAACGATTCGGGCTAAACCGCAAACGCGCTCGCAGGTTTCAGGGTTCCGCTTGTGAGGCATGGTGGAACTGCCAACTTGCTTCTCCGCCTCAAAAGACTCAAAAAGTTCTCCGATTTCAGGTCGCTGTAACTCGCGGATTTCCGTGGCAAAATTTTCCAGCGAAGAAGCAATTAGGGCTAATAGGCAAACAAGTTCGGCGTAACGGTCTCTCTGCACGATTTGCGTAGAAATCTCTGCAGCGCGGATGCCCAGTCGTTTCATAACAAGCTCTTGGATACGCATGGCATGTTCGCCTAAACCAGCTTGCGTGCCCACAGCGCCGCTCATTTTGCCAACTAAAACGCGGTTTCTGCAATCGCTTAGTCGCTGAATGTGCCGTGAGATTTCGCATGTCCAAACTGCAAACTTGAATCCTAAAGTGATAGGCAACGCGTGCTGCCCGTGAGTGCGACCAATCATCACCGTGCTTTTGTATTGAAAAGTTTTCTCCTGAAGAACACTTTGGAGGCAGACTAGTTTTTTCTCGATAATGTCCATGGCGTCTTTCAACTGCAGTGCGTTAGCGGTGTCAACAATATCGTAGCTTGTGGCGCCAAGATGCACATAAGCACCGCTTGAGCCGCATGCTTCAGCGAGTGCGCGAACTAAAGCGGCAACATCATGCTTAATTTCCTTCTCGATGGCTTTTATGCGCGCTAATTTGACGTATTGCAGAGATGCGGTAGCTGCGATTTTTTCCGCGTCCTTCCGCGGTATGTTACCAACCTGAGAATGTGCCAAAGCTAAGGCAGCTTCAACGTCAAGCATTTTCTGGACGCGTGTTTCTTCCTCGAATATTCTGCGCATCTCAGCTGTGCCGTAGCGCCCTGTGTCTATGGGTAATATTGGCAATTTTGTTTCCCTCAACAAGAGGATACGCTGATTAAAGATTAATGTTTTACCAAAACAATAACAAGGCAGCGCACGTTTGAAGGGTCACAGGGGCATGAAAATGATAATTGCGGTGTTGGATAAAAGAGGCGAAGACGCAACAGGAGCAGTTGTTAAAGTGCTTA
>CAYGYB010000164.1:0-3912 GCA_964354015.1 uncultured Candidatus Bathyarchaeia archaeon | reverse complement strand
CTTCTTAAGTTTCAAATGAGACTCTTCATATAGAACGTGCGAGGCGGAGCGAAAGCGAAGCAAGAAATTCTTTTTCATGTGATAAATGGAAGTTCAATATATGGCGCGCTAGATGTGATTCACGGGCTGAAAGGCGCATAGAACTTTGTTACAGAAGATTTTTACACAAAACTTTTAAGTTGAAATGCAAAACTAGCTCTTTACAACTTGTCGAGAGTGGAAGAATGCGAAGAGCATTAATCTTAGGATTCATTTCACTAATCTTGCTTGTATCCATCCAAATTCCAACCATAGTTTCAGCAGATACAGGCGCTTTTGATGGTTTAACCTATCTCTATCGTGTTCAAACACAGGCGGATGCATCAGCTTTGCCTGCTATTATCGATGCTTCGGGCAAAGACATCGGTATCTTGATTGAAGGTTCAGGATTAATAATTCAAGGGCTTGAGGTCTATGGCGCTGGTTCATACGGCATAGTCGTTGATGGACAAACAAATGTTGATATATCCAACTGTAAAGTGCATGATGTCAGCTATTGTGGGATATTTTATTATTCATCAAACAACAGCAACATAGAGAACAACATAGTTTACAATAACGATGTTGGCATTCAACTAAGTCGGTCAAAAAACAACTTGATTCGCAACAATGATGCTTCAAACAACCGCGTAGGCATCTACTTAGAGTCATTATGTACTGACAACATCGTGACTGACAACACTTCAAACAACACAGGATATGGAATTAATCTAAACTATCACTCAAGCAACAACGTGGTTATGAACAATATAGCTTCTCATAGCGCACTTGCAGTCCATCTAACGGGCTTCTGCAGCAATAATCTGATAAAAAACAATACCGCATTTTACAGTGATCTCGCAGGTGTTCATATAGGCGTTTCCAGTTGCAACAACAAGATAACAAACAATACTGCTTCTGGTGGTAAATGGAACGGAATAATGGTTACGACAGACAGCTGGGGCAACCTTATCGTTAATAACACTGAATCAGGCAATCAGCATGGAATTTACTTATATAGTAACGCCTCAAATAATCTCGTTGCTAACAATACCGTATTTGACAACACAAACATCGGCATTCATGTGTCAACAGACTGCAATAACAATCTGATTCTAAACAACACAGCTTACAATACAAACATAGGCATAATCCTTATGAGTTCTTCAAACAACAACAACCTTGCCAGCAACATTTTGTATGGGAATAACCAAGGCATTGTGGTAACTGGAAGTATAAACAACAAGGTAGTAAATAACCTTTCTCATGATAACTACTACGGAATTGAAGTAGTTGATTCAAGCGACAACTCTCTCGTCACTAGCAACACAGCAAATAGCAATACCATTGGGATTATGTTGGCTAATTCAGACAATAACAAAATAAGCGGTAACATAGCAAAGCAAAACCAGTACGGTTTTCTGGTTAGTCGATCCAACTTTAACAAATTCGAGAGCAATGATGTCTCAGATAATACTCTCGGGATTTACCTTCAAGATTCAAGTTGCAGCAACAGTATAACAAGAAATATGGTTTCCAACTGCAACAACGGATTTGGAATATCACTGATTTCCTCTTGCGATGAAAATGCTATCCGCTGTAATGTTCTAGACAACGGTGGATATGGCATCTATCTTCAATCAAGTGATAATAATAGAATACAATACAATGTAGTCTCCAATATTGCTTCAACTGGCATAGGTTCAGATGGAGGAAGCGATAATAACATAATTGCCTACAACATCGCCAAAAACAGCGGTCATGGATTTGGAATAAACTATGGGAATAATAACATTATCTCCAACAATGTTGCTCTAAACAATGATGCAGGGATAATGGTAGCTTGGGTAGACAACTGCACAATAGAAAACAACGTAGTTATCGAGTCCACATCTTATGGAATAGCACTTGTGCCAGCTACAAACTCGCGAGTTTCTCAAAACTGGATAACTTCATCAAAAGTTCAAACAGCTTTTGGAGTTATGCTTCAGTACCAAAGCACAGATAACTGCATTTCGTGTAACATGGTGTCTAACAGCGTCTATGCTATCCGTATTGAAGGCTGTTCAGGAAACACTATCTCACGGAACATTCTGTCAAAAAATGGGTACGGTGTTATGTTGTTGCTTACAAGCCCACCGTACCCCTATGGCATCTATCCAAGTGAGAACAACTTGGTCACGGAGAATGTAATTTCCCAAAACTCCGTTGGTATCTACGTCGATTTCTCAAACAACAACAAAATATACCACAACAGCTTCATTGGCAACACTCAACAAGTTTATACTGCTTCAGCGGTGAACACGTGGGATAATGGCTATCCTTCTGGAGGTAACTACTGGAGCGACTACACAGGAGTCGACAAATACAGCGGCGCAAGTCAGAACGTTAAAGGAGCAGACGGCATTGGCGACACACCTTATATAATCGATGCAAACAACAAAGACAAATACCCACTAATGCATAGGCTCAAGAGTCCGATGTCCCTTTTTTGTTGACCTCTTTTCTTTTTCGCACATTTGTTTAAGCTTCCATTTGGCTTTGGGTATCGTCTGGAGCGTGCGAGGCGGAGCGAAAGCGACGCCGAGCCTTAACTTGAGCGTATGCTATCATATCTTGAGAAAATAACTGGAAACTCGAAATTCGCGCGCGCCCGCGCCTCATAGTAGCGTAACAGACTTGCGTGTCCATCTTTTCTCGTTTTTTGGAACCATCGGAGATTCTCACGCGCGCATTTTATATATGACCCAAACTGACTTCGTGGGAATGATAAACATGACGGCGCAAGTGAAGATTGATGAGGTCGACGTGAAGATTCTGCGGGCGCTCGTAGCGGATGCCCGAACCAAGGCGAAAGACATCGCCAAAGAATGCGGTCTCTCGTCTACGGCGATTCTCAACAGGGTTGAACGGCTCAAAGCAGCTGGAGTCATTGTCGGCTCGGTGCTGTTCCTGAACATGAACCAAATGGGCTTCATGTACGCAGCATCCATAGGGGTGGACGTGAAAATTCATGAAAAAGAAGAATTCCTCGGAATTATTAGGAATAGGTCCAATGTTCTTATTGTAAGCGAAAGCGTGGGCAGCCACACGTTCAGAGCCTTCGTGGTAGCTAAGAGCTTGGAAGACCTCGAGAATTTGAAGCAATACATCAGAAAACAGCTGGGCTCCAGAAAGGTCGCGGTCAATTTTTGGGGCACCCCGCAGTTCCTATTTGACAATATCGAACTGGAACCATAGGGAGTTGAAGGTATGGATGGAACGGATTTAGAAATACTGCAACTGCTCGTAAGAAGCCCTCAGGAGCCCTTTTACAGAATTGCGAAGAAAGTAGGTGTCTCGCCGAGGACAGTGCAGAAGAGGGTTCAGAAGATGAAGGAAGCAGGGATGATCCATTGCTTCTCGATAATCATAGACCTCTCCAAGCTAGGCTACCAAGGGGAAGCATATCTCCAAATAACAAACGCGCCAGGCTACGACAAAGCTACCACGATAGACGGGCTCAAGGGAATCCCAAACATCTTCCTCATCACCGAAATCATCGGAGACTTCGACATTATGGCGATCGCCGCCGTCAAAGACTACCAGAGCATAGTCAACATGGTCAAAACCATTAAACAGCTGCCGAGTGTGGAGAAAGTCGAAACTGACTTCGTCACGGAAACGCAGTTCCCAGCTACCACAAGATTCACGGAACAACTAACGCCGGAAAAACCATCACGCAGCTGAACTCTGTTCCTTTCCAACTTTGGCTGTTATGCTTTCTTGGTATGCGTTCCGTTTCGTCCAGAGCATTGTGTTAACGATATTCATATCAGTCGGGGATGCTGTTCTATCTACGGGGGATGATGTCGCCGTCCCAGTCTGATAAGGGAAAGATGAAGAACTGAACAA
>CAYGYB010000163.1:0-3920 GCA_964354015.1 uncultured Candidatus Bathyarchaeia archaeon | reverse complement strand
CATGGTTTCATGCGGGAAGGCGAGCCTGAAGCGATTAGGAACGCGTTTGAAAAATTCAAAATCAACCTTGTCATTGCGAATGCGCAGAAGAGGTTTATGGAGAAACTCAGGGGCGTAACTGACCCTGAAAGGAAGCGGAAAATCATCGGAGAAGAATTCATACGAGTTTTCGAAGAAATAGCCGAAAACGCAGGCGCAGAATACTTGATTCAGGGAACTATTTACCCTGACAGAATCGAATCAGGCTTCAGAAAACACTCCGACAAAATCAAAACTCACCATAACGTCGCTGGGCTGCCTGCAAAAATCAAATTCAAAAAAATCTTGGAACCCCTCCGCGACCTGTATAAGGATGAAGTGCGAAAGGTCGCTAAAATGCTCGGTTTGCCCCAAGCCATAGTCAACAGGCAACCGTTTCCAGGTCCAGGATTAGCCGTTAGGATAATAGGTGAATTAACCGAAGACAAAGTTAAAGTTGCAAAGAAAGCAGACCGCATAGTGACTGAGGAAATTGAACGGAACGGTTTGGCGGAGAACTTGTGGCAGTACTTTGCTGTTTTAACAGACACGAAAGCCACAGGCGTCAAAGGCGACGCTAGGGCATATGGCTACGTGGTTGCTGTCCGCGCTGCGGAAAGCCGTGAAGCCATGACTGCTAGCTTCGCCAAGATTCCTTACGAGATTTTGGAGAAGATTTCGACAAGGATAACTAATGAGGTGCCTGAGGTTACGCGCGTGGTTTATGATGTAACTCACAAGCCGCCAGCAACCATAGAATGGGAATAATCCTTGACTTGGGATTACTCTGCGCGATTGCGAGTTTTTTTATGTTTTCTTATCAATAGAAACGACAAAGAAGCTATTGCGGCAACTGAGGCTCCGATAATTACGTAAACGAAGGTCATTGGAATTCCTGAGTCTGGTATTGGAGTGGGTGTAGGCGTTGCTGTAGGAGTCAATGTGGGTGCCTGAATTGGGGTAGGCGTTGGAGTGGACGTGAGTGTGGGAGTTGCAGTTGGAGTAGGTGATGGAGTTGGCGTAGGAGTTGGGGTCGGCGTGGGCGTTGGCTGCAGAAGCAACCACTCATAATACTCAACCGCACGCTGCCTCTGATAATTATATGGCGCACTAACTGGATACTGCAAAACCCAACTGTAAGCCTCATCTGCCGTATGTCCTTCATGAATATACCACATCATAGCCATAGTCGCCGCCCTATTCTGCCCCAGATGACAGTGAATGAGCACTTTTTTTCCTTCTGCAAGTTTGCTGTTTATCCAGTGAATCGGAGCTTCATTTTGCTGTTCTGTTAAATTCCATGAACCAGCAGCCCCATTGTTAATTATAGGGAGATAATAATATTCGATTCCAATTGAATTGAGATATGTTTCATTGTCTTGTTCTTCGCTTCTCAAATTTACTGTTGCGTTGACACCCAAACTTTTGACTGTTTCCCATTGGTCAGAATTTTCTGGTTGACCACTAAGTGCCAACCCAGTGTCACCTAACCATCTGAAATTGTCTACTGATGATTGTTGCGCCCGAGTGAACCCTACAAAGTAGAGAACCATTAAAGCAAAAGCAAAAAATACACAAAGAAGTCTCTTGTTGTTCACTCATCTTTCCTCTTATCTTCGTTCATTTTTCATCTCTTCCCATTTTAACGGTTCTCTGCGGTAAACTAACAAGCCAGCTACGCGTGCGCGCGACTATGTTGTTTGTAGTTTATTTACATTGTTTTTATCAGTTGCTTCTCAGTCCGTAGTTTTTTGGTTTGGTTGGATTAAATTTTAATGCAAAGGATGCGTTGGCTATTACCTGAAGAATAGGGGCATACTTCACTAAGAGAGGCTTAACCAAACGCATAATACTTCACGAATTGTATCACCATCTGATAGATACAAAAGGCTTAGATATGCCTATTAGAGAAGAAGAAAAGGAAGCTAACAAATATGCAAAAAAATTCCTTTAGCTTCGGTTGATAGATGACTATTTTAGGATGAGACTTACAGTAGTAAATAAGAGGCGATTTTTTGCATATAAATATTGAACCTGTGAAAGATATAGAAAATGCATATCAAAACAACGATTTTCTCAAAGGCTTCGTCCTTGCGGAGGTGTATTTTGAATATGAAGTAAATGTAATTTGGGGTAACCTTATACCAGATACGCTCCCGCCTAAAATACTAAAAGAGTGGCGTTTTAGGTCAAAACTCGATTGGCTATTCAAGTTGGGCTTGATAGACAACGTGACACATAAGAAGACAGTAGCTATAACAGAAATGAGAAACAAGCTTGTGCATCCTTTGGAAATGACGGATAGCGAAGGACGCATATGTGACATTTTTCTGAGGTTTAGATTGAATGACAGGGAAAAATCTTTGCTACTTGACTTTCAAGAATGTTATTCCAAACTTGTCGAAGCCGATTCCAAATTATATAAGGAAAAGTGGGGTAATACTGAGAGACTAAGGGCATTGTGACATGGCTCTGGATTATGCTCATCAATTCGTTTTAGAGCTTGCAAATATATGGCAAGCTGTGAAAATTGCTACAAGCGTCTTTTCTTTGTCTGCACTGCCCTTTCTTTTGAACCACAAAGCCCTTCTTGCATGGTTAATGCGGTTTTACTTCTGTTTTTTGGACTTCTTTTAGTGGGAAACAACCAAAACAAGCTTCTCTGATGCTAAAAACAACAAAAACTACTTGAGAAAAGACGATGAAAGACAATAGGACTGGAGAGAAAATCCTTCATACGCATTAATTGTTTGCTTCTTGCAAAAGTATTAAATTGAAATTGTTAAGACTAATATTATTAGAAGAATGTGAAAGTGCTTTGAAAAAGTTGGGTCTTGTATTATCGTTAGTTATCATTTTAGCAATAATTGGCGCAGTGACCGCAATCTTTTTCGCTTTAAATGGATTTTCAGGTCTTAGACCGACAGAAACCCCGAAAGAACCACAAATCATTAACACCGCATATTATGCCAACACTACTGGGTGGAGCAGAATATTCGGAGAAGTCCAGAACACCCTCGACGTTAACATAAAAAACCTCTATGTTAATGGAACTTTCTACGATTCCGAAGGCAATGTAATCGGCGAAGACCAGCGAGATTTTGTGTTTCCTAACTTTCTGAAGCCAAATCAGAAAGGAGCTTTCTCTTTAGATGTATTTGGAAAAGAAACTCGGGAAAAATTGGCTACGTACGAGATTTCTGTAAGTTACGAAACAACCGAAGAAAAACCAGTAGAAGGGCTATCGGTGCTTAACCCTTCATCGTTCATAAGTGAATCTGGAAATTACACGATTACTGGAGAAGTGAAGAACAACGGCAAAATGAAGGTAATCGATGTAATAGTGTATTGCACATTTTATGATGAAGCAGGAAAAGTTATAGGTTATTGGTTTGGCTATCCAGACCCAAGAAATATTTATTCTGGGCAAACCGCTCCTTTCCAACTGGAATGGGACATGACTACGCAAATTACTCCGACACGTTATGAATTGCAGGTTGGAGGAGAAGTGGGTTAGCGTGATATAATGTTTTAGGGTCTTCGAGCCTGCGCTTTGAGCGCTCGTTTGCGCCCTCAACTTTCTAAGTATTTTCTGAGCATTTTTGAGGTTGGGTCTTCTGGTTCTGAGGTTTCAAGGATAGCTTTAGGCGTTTTTCAGCTTCATCGTTCACCGTCAGTCGTCGTTGATGTGGTGGTGGATTAAATTTTAATCCCCAAACCCGCTTTTCCTTCTCTCACAACTGCTTTTCCTTTATATAGTTTCTATATATAAGGGGGCTATAGAAGAAAATCGCACATCAGACAGCGAAAGTACTTTCTGTAACAAGCTGTTACTGGCTGTTACTAAAAGTTTTTAATTTGTTTTCACAGTAGACACCACACAACACAACAAAAACGACTAA
>CAYGYB010000162.1:0-3923 GCA_964354015.1 uncultured Candidatus Bathyarchaeia archaeon | reverse complement strand
ACACTTTTAACCATTTTTCAAGATAGAATTTCTTATCAAATTTCACGGCTTCTTTCACACAGTTCGCCCGCATACAGGAAGGATACCCTTCCGTCCACAACTTCACGGCTTTCTGTACAAGTTTATCGTCTGATTGTGCAAGCCATCCTGTGTATTCATCAATCACGTATTCACTAGGACCTTGCAAGTTGTAAGTGAGTGCTGGTGTTCCGCAAGCCATGCTCTCGAGAGGCACGTAGCCGAAAGGTTCATGGGTGAACGGAAACAGCGTAAAAAGGGCATTTGAGTAAGCATCCACAAGCTCGCTGGAAGAGAGTCTTCCCAAAAACTCAATGTTAGGGTGTCCAATTATTCCTCTGTCAAGAAACTCTATTTTAGCACCAAAGGCCTTAAATTTAATGCCCATGTTGGCCGCTTTTTTGATAACTGACATTTTAGTTTCTTTACCAAAATAGGTCAAAACATAATTGGAAGATGGATTAGCCGTTGAGGGTTGAAATATTTTGCAGTCAATTGGCGGATAGATCAAATCGTTACTTTTAACTCCAAAGCTGGAATACATTTCAGCGCAATATTTGGAATTAGCGATAATGAATTGCGAAATCTCACCCATGCGACTGACAAGTCTTCCGTCGGCGTACTTGATGAAGTTTTTTAAAACGTTATAGGCAACTCTGAAGCCAACGGGAAGTTCCTTCTCCACCTCTTTCAACGCAATAGAAGGTGGTCCTTGTAAATACCAAACCAAAGAAGGTGCCGAGATCACCTGTGAAAAATTGAGTACGTAAGATCCATTATTAATGTGTCTTGAATTCAACTTTAAAAAAGCCTCTCTTGCCCACGACTCAAGCCATACCAGAGAACTTCCCAAATTCTTGACAACAAGTTTGGCATGCAAATTTATAGGCTCTATGTCGTTCTCACGTAGACCTTCTTCAACCCGCTCTGACATTAGTGGCGACATTACAGAAACTTTGTGCCCCCTTACGATCAATTCGTTGGCTAAGCACATGGCCGGTCGAATTGAGCCACCAAGATCCAGCATTACGTCGCAAGCAAAAGCGAAATCCACTTGGTCATCCCCTTTGCATACAAGATGATAAATAAGTGTCTCTCTTTTTAATACTTTTCATGGCAAATCAGAAAGCAGTTCTCGCTGCTTGGAAAAATGATTTATTGCGTGGGATGAGCTTTCAAGCAGTCACGTTCTTAACCAGAGTTCTCCATGGGCGCAAAATATTTTTTGCTTCTTCATCCAAAAATTTGATATATTAGCCCTAATACCATTAATGGGCTGATAAGCCCTTGACCAAATCAGAAGCGCAGGCGGCTCCAGATGTGGGGGTCATCTCTCCAACTTACTGTGAGGCCGAAAATATATGTGGCCTAATTCAAACAATTGAAGGTTTGAATCTAAATTCTGTATTATTGGTCATAGACGATTCGAGTCCCGATGAAACTCGGAGCATTGTTGAAAAGCTGAATAAGAAATACGGGAACATACTATTGCTGACGCGCCCCCGCAAGATGGGGCTTGGGACTGCGATTAGAGATGGTTTCGAATTGCTTCTGTCGCAGCCAAACCCTCCCAAGTACATAATAACAATGGACGCTGACTACTCGCATAACCCATACGATATTCCCCGGCTTTTAGACTTCGCAAAAAAGGGTTATGATCTCGTTGTAGGCAGTAGGTACTGCAAAGGAGGGGGCGTCAAAGGCTGGACAGTGCTTAGGCGAATAATAAGTATGGTTGCAAACAGAATTGCGGGTTCGCTTATCCAACTTCGGATGAATGATTTTACCAACGGCTTCAGGTGCTACTCCCAGAGATGTGTCCAAAACGTCCTGCCCAAACTCCACAGCCAAACCTATGAAATCCAAATTGAAACAATTAGACAAGCTAAACTTCATAACTTGAAGGTAGGCGAAATTCCGATAACTTTTGAAAATAGGAAAAAAGGAAAATCAAAATTATCCTTAACAGAGATAGTTGCGTTTTCCAACTACATTATTAAAGTGCTGCTGAGACAAAAATAATAGCGCCTGAAAATTTATTACCCATAAGCGCCATTATTTATTTATGGTACTCAAAGATGTTGTAGCTAAAGAGCAGAAAACCGTTTTCATGCTGTGCAACGAGGCGATTGCCAGAGGAGCTCTAGAAGCAGACGTTAAAGTTGTGGCTTTCTATCCTGGAGCCCCTACTTCAGAGGTTCTAGATACTTTCTCAGAGGCTTTAGGCAATTTTGATTATCAGATGGAGATTGCTACAAACGAGAAGGTTGCATTGGAAGTGTGTGCTGGTGCCTCCTTCGCTGGGCTACGAAGCCTCACAGCGATGAAGAGTGTCGGCGCGAACGTAGCGTCTGACATACTCTTCGTTCTTGGCTATACTGGCGTAAGAGGTGGGTTAGTTCTGGTGATTGCAGACGACCCGCACGCGCATTCTTCGCAATCTGAAGAGGATGGCCGATTTTTTGCTCCTAACGCTTACGTGCCGATGCTTGAGCCGTCTTCTCCGCAAGAGGCAAAAGACATGGTGAAGAAGGCGTTCGAAATTTCTGAAAGGTATAGAGTCCCAGTAATTGTTCGGACAGTTACGCGGGTGAATCATCAGAGCGGCATTGTCAGGTTAGAGAGTTTGGAGCGAACGGCGTTTAAGAAAGCAAAGTGGAAAGAGCTGAAAGAGGAGTTCACGACGCTGGGAGAAGTGGCGCGGCAAAAGAAACTTAAGATGCTTGAACGCACAGCGAGACTGGCTGAAGAATTTGAGAAATCAGAGTTTAATTTTGTAACGCGTGCAGATTCTGATGTTGGAGTGATAACGTCTTCCGTCTCGTACCTGTACGTGTTGGAAGCGCTGAGGACGCTAGGTCTTCAAGAGAAGGTCAACATCCTGAAGTTGGGCACCACCTATCCACTTCCGAAGAATACAATCAGCAGTTTCATTAAAGGCTTGAAAAAGGCGATTATCGTCGAGGAGCTTTCTCCTTATTTGGAAAAGGAAGTGTACGCTATCGCGAAGGATGCTAATCCTTCAGTAGCAATTTTCGGCAAGGGCTCTGGCACTTTTTCGGAAGCGTGGGAATTTAACCCGAACATCGTTGTCAAGGGAATGGCTTCAGCCATGGGCATGGAATACGTTGACTACGAGCCGATTATACAAGAAGCGAAGAAGCTTAAAGTAGATATTCCCGACAGGTATCCAACGTTCTGCGCGGGATGCCCTCACAGGGCTACTTTTGTGGCGCTTAATCAAGCGCTCAGAATTCAAGCGGCTAAGGGGCAAGAGCACTATTTTGCGAATGATATCGGCTGTTATTCAATGTGGATTTTTCCGCCGATATCGCGTTCTGACAGTTCACTGTGCATGGGTGCTTCCGTGGGCGTTGCGAATGGTTTGTCGCATGCAATCGAGGAGAGAGTTGTCGCAGTAGTTGGCGACTCTACTTTTTACCACGCTGCCATACCAGCGCTTATAAACGCGGTTCACAATGGGAACAAGTTTACTTTGCTGATTTTGGATAATTCTGTGACTGCCATGACGGGTCAGCAGTCGAATCCGTCAACCGAATTTACAGCAGGCTGGCGGCAAGGCAAGAAAGTGTCCATAGAGAACATCTGCAGGGCTATCGGTGTGGACTTTTTAGAGATAGTTGACTCATATGATGTCAAGAACAATGTTGAAGTCTTCAGGAAAGCGTTGGAGTTTGACGGGCTTTCCGTGGTGATTTCTCGGAGGGAATGCGCGCTTTACGGAGACAGAAACAAGAGGCGAAGAGGCGAGCCTATTGTGCCGTTCTACGTTGATAAGAACCTGTGCAAGAAACCTTACATGTGTCTGAGAACATTTTACTGCCCAGCCTACGAAATAGACGAGGACCAGCAGCCGCGCATATCGCCGGACATTTGCGATGGCT
>CAYGYB010000161.1:0-3930 GCA_964354015.1 uncultured Candidatus Bathyarchaeia archaeon | reverse complement strand
CAAGGAGAAAAAACCTACACCGCCACCGTAGTCGGCACAGACCCCTACAACGACATCGCACTGCTAAAAGCTGAACACGGCAACTTCAAGCCAGTAGAACTCGCTGACTCAACTAAACTAAACACGGGGCAATTCGTCATCGCGCTTGCCAACCCATTCAACAAACGCACGCCAACCGCAACCACAGGCATAATCACGAATCCCGATGCTACGCTTAAGCACATGCAGGGAACAGCCATGGAAAACGTAATCGCAACCGACGCACAACTGAACCCCGGCTTCTCAGGCGGACCATTAGTAGACGCATCAGGCAGAGTGATAGGCATGAACGTGGCTTACGTGTGGTCACGCGGCATCGCCGTCCCCAGCAACAAAATCAAAGCCATCGCCGACAGGCTCATGCAAGGCACAACAATCAAACGCGGCTACCTAGGCATAGTAACCAACACAGTCATGATACCCCAAGAACTCGCAGACGAAGCAGGCATAGAGCAGGACACGGGCGTAATGATATTCCAAGTTGAACATGGCTCACCAGCAAAAAAAGCAGGCTTAACCATGGGCGACGTCATCGTCAAATTCAACGATAAACCAGTTGTAGACTTTTACGATCTGCCACGGTTGCTGGCAGACGACGTAGTCGGCAAAGAAACCAAAATCACAATCTTACGCGGAGAAAAACTCGTAACCCTCACCGTTACACCCACCATAGCAGAAGGGGAAAACGATGAATAAGCAAGCGCCCTCAACCTTTCCCATCGAGTTGGAACCGCCAACCCCGCTTCCAAGACCTACGCCGTACCGCCCAATTCCCTCGCCGCTTCCACGATTCCGCAACGAAGCAGCAGCGCCGCTATCCAACACTTTCATCATACGAGAAAACTGGAACTAACCGCTTACGCTCTATATGCCTCAGCCTGTTCTCTTTGCGCCACAGTTAGGGCAAACAGTCACAAGCTGATCCATCAACGCTCCGCAGTACTTGCAGGGAATCATAACCACTTGATGAACAATCTCCTTTTCTTTAATCACAGCCTGCGCCGCGGCCTGCACAACCTGCAAATCCGCAACCTTCGACACCACATCTGGTCGCCCATCCACAGCCACAACCCCCTTTATCGACCACGTAACGCTCCTATCTATACCCTGAATAGTCGCGCGCCCACCTGCAGGGACGTTCACGCTCAACGGAAAATCCCGTGTCTCGCCATTAGCCAAATGCGTAGGGCCACTCAAAACAGGTTTTGCAGCGAAAAGCACTGAGGATTCTTGCACTTCCCGCGGCAGCATGCGCCTCAACTGCGGATCATACTCTTGCCTTATGACTCTAGCTTGCTCAACGCAAGAGATTTCGTACCGCACTTCAGTAGCGTCAAAATCCTCCATTGAAGAAACAGTCAAAGTGCCCTCCAAATTTTCGCCCAACGCGACACTGTACTGACCAAGCTTCAACTGCACATTCGCGTTAGGCGCCGTAAATTTATCTTTGAACTTCTTGAAGAACAACATAACTCACCAGCATATCCACGCGCATTGTTGTACTGCTGTGAACTATTTAATATTTTAGAGTTACGCTCGCCCAATAATCATCGTAAATTCACAAGCCATGCCCTTCCGCCTAAGCGCCCTTCACGGCGTTCACTGTCCGCTTCAGCAAAAGCTGCACTGCCTCCTGCGAAGGCCAACCTATAGGTCCGCAGTCAGGACCCGTGAACGCCAGCCTATCCTTATACTTTGCTTTAGCAGCAAGAAACCGCTTTCTTATTACAGTTTCATCCTCAACCAGCTGCTCCGTCGTCGGCTTCTCCACGCCCTTGTCATGCAGTTCAGCCAAAATCGAGTCAATGTCAGTCCTCGACACGCCCACACGTATGTGCTTATCCGCGTTTTCCAGCATCCTTCGCGAAACACTTTCAATATTCTTCGGCGACGCAGCATACTCAAATGACACCACATCAATGTTTTCTACGTTTAACACGTCAGGAAGCCGCAACGACGAGTGAAGATGAATCTGCCGCACAGCACCTTGAAAATCAAAAGCCTTCTCCCAAATCCCGCATAGCATATCGCTTTCCGCAGCTATATCCATAAACCCAAAACTCGGCTCATCAATGGAAACCACTTCAGTTTTAACATACTTCAGATCCAACACCGCGTTCTTTGCGAAACGCCGTATCGTCTCCGCAAACCCCTCAAGCACATCACGGTAAGGAACAGTGCCAACTTCCTTCAAATACTGCTCCATAGGACCGAACAAACATACGCGCAACGGAATCTTCTTCCCCAGTTCCTCGCTGAGACTTTTAGCTTCTTCTTTGATTAAATGAACTTCAGGCAGAATCGCCTGCGCTTCATCGACCACGAACGTGCCTTTCTCCATTGCCCAATGGATAACGTCGCTGACCTGCCTCAGCCCATCATACTGCTGCGGATAATTAGCCACATCCAATCCTGCAAGGCACTTCTTCTTGAACGAGTCAAGCGTGACGTTGCAGAAGTTCCGCTGCAAAAACTCGTCTTTTCTAGGGTCTTTACCGTTTATAATCGCCTTTCTTGCAAGGCAATAAGCTTTATCGAATGTTTCCCTGCCAACGTTTTGCGGTAACGGGAAACTTCCTATGTCATCAACTAACACGTCCATGACAGTACATTCCCATCGAATTCTTTTAAAGTTATAGTTGCAATGCTGAGGAGCGTTTGCGGAGGCACACCTATAAAAGAGAGAACAACAATTTGCTTCATTGCGAAAAGCGGGACAAACATGACAGAAGAACCCAACAAGAATGAAACCCCATCTCCAGAGAAACTCTTGCTTGACGACCAAACAAACTTCCCGTTCCACGCTGCCTACCTTGTTTATTCGGAGTGTTTTGATACAGCAACTGGCAATGAAGCCAAGGCAGAGTTGAACAGGAACATTGAAGCACTCAAACAAAACAGGATAGACTGTGAAACGTTCTACCGGAACATTGCACATTACCGAAAACTGGCTCCGACTCCGCACCAAGAAAGATTTTCCATAGAGACTCAGAGAAAAAGAGACTGGCGCATGAAAACCCAAAGACAAGAGAGAATCAAAAGACATAAAAAATAAGCAAGCAAACGCCTCTTCTTTGTTTATCCAAAGCTTATTCTTCCTGAAGCACCAAACTTGCGTGACCCCAAAAAGCCGGTGCAGACATTATGCGAAAATCATAAATTATTGTCATTGATTCAGTAACTAAATGGAGGAATTCTGTGAAGAAAATTGGAGACTTAGTTCAAGAGGCAGACTGGACAAAAGAGAAACATGTACCCGTCATCGACTGTGCAGACACAGTTAAAGCTGACGAAGTTTTTGAAGTAAAAATTACCATAGGCAAAGAGATTGCTCATCCGAACACAACCGAGCACCACATCAGTTGGATATCGCTTTATTTCCATCCAGACGGAGAAAAATTCCCCTATCAAATAGGCCACTACGAGTTCACTGCGCATGGCGCTTCAGTTCAAGGTCCAAACACCAGCTCAATATACACTCATCATGCAGTGGCGACTTGGGTTAAGACAAGCAAACCTGGGACTTTCATCGCGGTTTCATCTTGCAACATTCACGGGTTGTGGCAGTCTTCAAAGGAAATCAAACTGAAATAGAATGGCTATCCCCCTTTTTCTCTCTTTAGCAGGCACAAGAATAATATAGATAGTCTTAAATCTCTTGTTGGAGTGGGGGCGTCAGCATCAAAAGCAAGATTAGCTGTATAGGCTACGTCAACAAAATCAGAGAGAACATTCTCAGCATCAGGCGGAAAAACCTTCTGCCGCTATATGACGAACTGAAAGCAGCTGACTGCGTTATCTGCGGAGGATCAGGCAGATCGCTCTATTCGCTTAATGCTGCCATGAGCCAAATCGCCCTCAGTCAAGTAGGCTGGAGAAACAAAGTAGTAT
>CAYGYB010000160.1:0-3935 GCA_964354015.1 uncultured Candidatus Bathyarchaeia archaeon | reverse complement strand
CGTTAAAAATTGGCTATTAACTGGGCTTCCCGAATCTACAGGCGAGGGATTGCTCATCTGGGGAAGCGGAGAATACAGGGCAAGTGATCCATACTTGGCGTTTATGCCTTTGGAATCAATTGAAGACAAATCAGCCCTGCGCTATTTCGCTGGGCTCACCGGCAACGGGAATCCAGTTTGGAGCGAAAGCGAAGCAGACGCGCAGCCTCTTTTCCATGACCCCGTGATTGGAGAATTATCTGTCGCTTGGAACCAGTATCTTGAAAGGTGGATAATGCTTTATTCAGGGGTTGCGATGCGGTCAGCGCCGTTGCCGTGGGGAAATTGGTCTGCAAAACAAGTGTTGTTTAACCCCTTCGCCGACGGGGGTTATGAGCACTTCATTCACCTGCCTGGCCATGATAATATCACTGATCCTTTAAGAGAAAATGAAATAGGCGGTTCATATGGACCGTACATAATTGACAAGTTCACAACAGGCAACGATCAAACTTCAACAATTTATTTCACCTTGTCAACTTGGAACCCATACACGACAGTTTTGATGCAAGCTGAACTTGAAAAGTCACTGCAGCAGATCCCTGAATTTCCAAATATGTCGGTTACAATGTTGCTTTGCTTTATACTTCTTGTAGCTGCTCTGTATATGCATCGCAAGAGGCATCACGTCACCGACACTCAACTGAATTCGAGTTTAAAAGTGGACCGAGCGGGATTTGGAGTAACTGACATCATACAAAGTATCTCTTAACCATAATTCTTGGAGATTCTTTTTCTCTTCACATTATCAATTCCATCAGAAAGGACTTGTAAAACGAAAGGAGTTTTCGCCAAATAGATTCCATGTATCTTGTTGCTCTTGTTCCGTCAGGCATTGATGGGTAGTAAATAATGCACTCTTCTCCTCCAGTGAATGGCATTCTAAGAAAACACATGAAGCCTTCTAATTCCGAGCAATGCGTGATTTGGACACGCATTTCATTAAGTTCTTCTATCCAGTCCCTGTTTTCCTCTATTATATATTTAAGCTTGTTTGCTTTTTGTTTTCCTACTTTGTTTTCATTCTTTTTCAGAGCATCGATCACCATTTCTGTTCCGAAGGAACCTAGCTCAAGTCCCAAAAGTTTATTCAAAGGGCCCACTGCAAGGATATCCAGACTGCTTTTCACTTGGAAAAGAAAACTCTCCATCTCATAAATCAATGCGGGGTTTTCTATATCCATTTGCCCTCCGCCAGGTGGGGTGTAATCTTCCTTGAGCTTTTGGACTTGTGATTGTTCTTCGGAAATAAAATTGTCTAGGTGATATCTTACGGCGTAAAGTTTATGATTGCAAATGCCTAGTTCGCGTACCAAAGTGGAGCCATCCTTTTGGGTGTCTTTGAATAGCTCTTCTATTTCTTCTCTAGTTGTTTCTGCGGGACGAAGATGTAACCTAACCAGAAGAAGGCCCGGTTTCTTCTCCCACGTCCTTCCACCATTCCTTGATTCAACGTGATAATCAACAACCTCTGGTTTTTTCTTCGGGGTCACTTTGAAACTTTCAATTGGCACGAGCCGTCCTCTCTGGTCTTTGCGCAAACAACAGTTCTTGTACTTCTTTCCGCTCCCACATGGACAGGGATTATTACGCCCGATTTTTTTCTTTACCACCTTGTACCCCACTTAGCGCATGCCAGAGTTGAAGAAAAACAGTGACTCCTTAAAGAATCATTCCAATGTTCAACAATATAACAATGGCGATTCCTTAAATTCTTTTATCCTCTTAATCTGTTGCTGTAAAGTTCATTTCTATAGCCTCTTGTGATGCCCAAAAAAGCCTTAACCGCGGAAACCGCAGGTTTCTGCAAGTGGACCGGGCGGGATTTGAACCCGCGGCTTCTTGATTGCGAATCAAGCGTTCATACCAGACTGAACTACCGGCCCAATACGTGCTATGCTACAGAGAGCATGCAGCAAGAGAATTTAGCGTTTTCGGAGTTTTAACCGTTTGGTTTAGGGGGATTTGCCCTGTTTCTTTCGCGTCAACCAGTTTGCAATTTTCCCCTACCGCATATACAATTACAAACATTGCCACTGTTCAGATGAGCTTATGCGAAAAAAAGAAAAATAACGGGATTGAAGTTGACGAATTAGACATATTTTTTGTCGTTGTAGCAGTACCATCTTTGATACTGTTGGACATATGTTAGCGGGCGGCCACATGTTGGGCACAGCGGCTGAGTTGGTTGCGCAGCTTGCTGTGCAGCTTGCACTGGCTGTGCAGCAAATGAAGGTTGAGCTGCAGCTGGCTTCAGAAGCACGAAGTCTCCTGCTCCTTGGATGTTGTCCCAAGCGACGTCTCGAATATCGCCGTCTTTGTCTTCAACACTTAGTGAAATGCCGGCTTTTCCAACTGTGAAGCCTACGTCTTTGACTGTTCCCACAATGTTTCCTTCTGAGTCAATTACTGTCATGCCTACGAGTCTGTCTTTGGTTACGCTTTTTTCTTTTTGTGATTTTGCCAATTAAATACCTCACAGACAGTATCTAACGGTGTAGGGTTTTATAAGCTTTAACTAAGCTCTGTGTGGCAACGCTGATGGTGGCACTTGGCATGAACTGGGATTTCTGGATTTGGTTCAATGAGAAGTCTTATAAGCTGACCATTAACACATGAATTCAAGGAGAAAAGAACTTTGAAACCAAACATTATTGGAATTGTGGGAGGCATATTGGCGTTCGTTAGCTTGGCGTTGCCATGGTGGACAATGTCCCTCTCAAGTGCAGTTAGCGGATACGGCAACCTTTCAGTGGATGTCTCAATATACCCGTATATGGCCAGTGCTGCTGGATTTGGAGTGGGAGCAATTGATCTCTGGTTTGGCTGGGTTGCTTTAATCCTCATCATAGTAGGCGGACTGTTAGGAATCGTAGGGAGTTTGAAACCTGACAAGGCAAAAATGCTATCCTACGGCGGGACACTTGCGCTGGTTTCCATCATAATCTTCGCGGTAGGATTGCAGATTTGGCTTCTCCAAGGAACACTTGGGGTAGGGTCTTCGACGATGTTCATATTCGGTGGCGGTTCACTCTCTGAGTACAGCACGGAAGTAAGTTATTTTGCCTATTTGTCTTTCGGCTTCTGGATAGCCTTGGCTGCGGCAATAGTGATGCTTGTCGCCTCAAAGAAGAAGCCTGCTCAAATTGCTGGATATCCTCCACCGCCTCCGCCTCAAGCTGCATATTAGTAAGCCTCAACTTCTCCCATTATTTTTTTATTTTCGAATAATTTAGCGTGAGGTCTCTGCTGTGCGCGGGTCTAGTGGATTGCAACGTAGGTTTTCTTGTCATCAACCTGATACTCGCACCATTCAGCGTCAACTTCGTTGCGGCTGCGGTGCAAGTACACTTTTTTAGCGCGAACCAGCTCCGCCATCTCCTGCAAATACGCCTCCAAAAGCCCTGTGCTTTCGTCGTCAAGCTCCGCAATGTGAACTGCATCTAAGATGTCTGTTGGCACGTAACCGCGCTCTTTTCTTAAAGCTTGAACACGACGCGCCAAGTCTCGCATTAAGCCTTCTCCCAAGAGTTTTTCATCTCGTTTACCAGTGATGGAGACAGATATTTCACCGGAGGTAGCTGAAATCCAGTTTTCGTCCTTCTCCAATTCGGGCGGCACATTGTAGTATTCTGCATGTTTAATGTTGCTCAGTTCCAAGAAAGTATCTTGTACGCTTATCGTCTCCTTCGTCTCTTTTTCTGGCGCCACGACTCTTACAGTGCTTAGTGGCCATCTTCTTTTGAGTTTTCCTTGTTGTCTTGCCGCATAAACCAGAGATGTGACTTTGAATAGAGTGTCGAACTTTTCTTCCGTGGTTTCATTCCGCAGTTTTTCGTTCGGTTCAGGCCAGCTTTCAAAATTCACAGACTCAGGCAGTTTCGGATCCAGTTTCC
>CAYGYB010000159.1:0-4006 GCA_964354015.1 uncultured Candidatus Bathyarchaeia archaeon | reverse complement strand
CTTCATCAGCATTTTCCAAAAGAAACATCTGGTGATCCGAAGTGTACGCTTCAGCATAAATAATGTTCTTAATCACCTGTTCAGGGTCGAGACCTAAATGCTTAGACATCTGCACAATCCGCTCCAGCCTAAAAGTGTTCTCCGTATCCACGTACAATGCAGCGCCGCTTAAGCCTCCACGCTCTGGAGGTAACTGAACGTTCACGCATAACTGGTGGCAAATCTGGCTTTTTCCAGTGCCATACTCGCCATAAAACTCGGTTATAGTCTGCGTTTCCAACCCGCCGTCTAGCATATTATCCAAAGCTTTGCTGCCTGAGGTCAAACGCAAAACGGTCTGGCGCATCTTGTAAAGCTCGTCAGCCCGCACAAAGGAAATACCAATGGCGGAGCGTGCTGCGCCGATCATTGCGAAAGCCTTTTTTTCGCTGACGCCAACAGGCTCCAGTTCGCGGGCGGTAGCCATAGCCAATGACTCGACGGTGTGGTAGCCGAGTTCGCGTAGTTTCTGGGCTGTGGCAGGTCCGACTCCTGGCAGGTCCTCTATGAACTCGTACTTCTTTTTCGGTGATACGCTTTCCACGGTTTCTTCTTCGTGGCTTTCAGGCTCAGTGTCTTCTGACATAAATCTCACGTTTGTGAAGTTGTAACCAGAGGAAACAGTTGCAGAAAGGCATATTTAAAACACGCGAAACACGAGAGTGCTTAATCCGCGGAGAGGTAAGTTAAAGTGAACCCCACCCACATGGGCAATATGAGAACCGCTACTGCTTGTTTCAGCTTTCATCGGGAAGAACAAGCGGGGTAGGCTTTTTCCGAACGTTTTTGCGGAAACGGGGCTTTTCTTGCTTTCAAAGTAAACTAGCATTCACCCGGCATTGTTGCTGTGGCTTTTGGGATAGAAATCGTCCAGTTCGCGATGGATAGTTTGCGCGTATATCCTATTTTTGGAGATCTTTTTAGGTTGTTATTTTGATTTGGGTGCCGCGGTTTTGTAGCACGTTGATTATTCCAGTTTTTCCGAGCCGTAGTAGTCTTTCACCTTTGAAGGTGGATACGGCAGCATTCTTTATTTGGATGGTGTCTCCTTCAACGACGGAGTTTGCCTGTTCGTTCCAGAGGCAGAGTTTGATTTTTCCTGTTTCGTCCGCTATCCAAGCGTTTGTTACCATAGCGCTGGTTCCGTATGTGTGGATTAGTGAGGGTTTGGGGGTTTCCAGAACTTCAGCCTCTACGGTGACTCTTTTCATTCCATGTCGCAAATCTTGGACTAGGATGGATAGGTGAGATGCGCGGTTTGGTCTGGACATTTGTTTGCGTATTTTGTCGGTGTCCATCCAGTTTTCAAAACAAATGTTTTTTTTCGAGAGGAATTCTTCTGCAACGTGGAATTGTGTCACAACATTGTTGTGTTTCGTGATTAGGAAGCTGGCTTCGTCATTTATGCTGCCGCGATATGCAACAGTTAGTTCCATGCAAACGGATTTTCCTGTTTCTCTTGCTGAAACTAACGCTTGAAAGAGTTCCGCAAGGTAGACACTGTGTTTCACTGAAAGAAACGCAAGTTGCTCGATTATTGGCGTTCTTTTTCGGTTCAAATTGTTCTTTCTCCATTTTGTCTGTCAGAACTGTCTTGAAAAAGTTGAAAGTTTTCTTGGAGCAGATTTGACTCTTTCTTGAAGAGCCCCGACAATCATACACTAGTGCAATGCTGACTATATAGGCTAGTTGCTGAAGAAATGGCGTTTCTCCATGCATTAGTCTTTTTTCACGCACTAGGATGCCAAGTTATAAGTACAAGCCGCATTTTATAGAAGAACGCTGATGAAAGAGTGGAGTCAGCCTTGAAACAGCTAAACCTCGTGGAAAACACGGCCTTTAACCTCATTAAACAAGCAGTTATCTACTTGCCTGAAGACGTCAAGCAAGCACTGCAAAAGGCTTACGCAGAGGAAACAAGCGCAACTGCAAAGACACAGTTGAAAGCCATCCTCTGCAACATTGCGCTGGCTGAGGAGCACCAAGCGCCCATGTGCCAAGACACAGGAACCCTAACCTTCTACGTCAAAGCAGGCGCACGAGCAAAGCACTTAGACAAGGTAGAAGAAGCGCTTGTGAACGCAACACGAAAAGCCACAAAAGAAATCCCCCTCAGACCCAACGCCGTTGACCCGTTCACCCAGAAAAACAGTGGAGACAACACTGGCAGATTTACGCCGCAGTTGCACTGGGAAATCGTGGCTGGCGACAGCTTGGAGCTAACAGTGATGCCGAAGGGCGGGGGCTCCGAAAACGTGTGCGCCACGAAAATGTTGCTTCCAAGCGAAGGCATAATCGGGCTTAAAAAGTTCGTGGTTGACGCTGTAATCAACGCGGGCGCTCAACCATGTCCGCCAACTATTCTCGGCGTCGCAGTTGGAGGAGGAGCAGACGTAACCTTAAGCTTGGCTAAGAAAGCGTTGCTTAAGCCTTTAAGCGAAGCCAACGTGGACCCAGCGATTGCTCGGCTGGAGCAGGAGCTTCTTGAAGCGGTAAACATGACTGGCATCGGACCGATGGGGTTAGGCGGGAAAACCACGGTTTTAGGCGTGCATGTTGACTACGCGCATAGGCATCCAGCGTCGTTTCCAGCGGCTGTTGCCTTCAACTGCTGGGCTGCAAGACGCGCTTCTGCAAGAATCACCGCAGACGGCACAGTTGAATACTTAACGCATAAACATGCGAGGTAAAAAGGCGTATGGCAACTTACAAGCTTGAAACACCCGTTTCGGAAGCTGAAATCCGCAGGCTCAAAGTAAACGATGTACTGTACATAACTGGCACCGTGGTTACGGCGCGTGACCAAGCGCACAAACGCGCTTTAGAATACGCCAAGCAAGGCAAACCTCTGCCTATTAGTTTTGAAGGCTTAGCCGTTTATCATTGTGGTCCCGTGATGAGCAAGCAAGGCAATAGGTGGGTTGCTGTTGCAGCTGGACCCACTACAAGCACAAGGATGGAGCTTTTTGAGACCGAGTTTATCGAGAAGTTTAAGGTGCGGGTTGTCGTCGGCAAGGGCGGGATGGGTGAGAAAACCGCTGATGCCATGGCAAAGTACGGTGCTGTTTACTGTGCGTTCACGGGTGGCGCTGCGGTTCTTGCTGCGAAAACCATAAAACGCGTTAAAAGCGTTGAGTGGCTTGATTTGGGTGTGCCTGAGGCTTTGTGGGTTTTTGAGGTGGAGGATTTTGGTCCTTTGCTTGTGGCTATTGACTCGCGTGGCAACAATCTCTTCAGGGATATTGCTGGAAAAGTGGAGGAGAACAGACAGAGGATTTACCGCAAACTGAACCTGTAAGCTTTGTGTCTGGTGCTCCACAAGTTTCTATTGGTTTTTTAGTCGTTGTCTGTAATTCTCGTAGTCAGGCAAAATCCGCGGGTATTCCTGAGCCATTAGCGTTGAGGATATGAGGAAGTCGGCTGAAGCGCGGTTGCAGGCTATGGGTATGTTCCACACTACGGCTATGCGCAAAAGCGCCTTCACATCTGGATCATGCGGCAACGGCGCAAGGGGATCCCAGAAGAAAATTAGGAAGTCGATGCAGCCTTCAGCTATGCGCGAGCCGATTTGCTGGTCGCCGCCTAAGGGTCCACTTTCGAAAACGGTAATTTTTGAGCCTAACTCTGTTTCTAGCATTTTGCCTGTTGTTCCCGTAGCGTAAAGCTCATGCTTCAGCAAGGTGCCCTTGTTGAACCTGACCCATTCAAGCAACGCTGGCTTCTGATGGTCATGCGCTATAAGCGCAATACGCTTTTTCTGCCCTATTACGGCAATTCGATTCGACATGTTGTTTCCGTTCTCCTGACTTTTATGATAGCATCATGTTAAGGTGCCTATAATGATTTCCTCAATAAACAGTTAGCAACTGCTGAGACAACACATTTTAATTGTATGAACACGTAGTTTTTGCTGAGGTGAAATGCGAGATGGCTAAGTGCCCGAAATGTGATGTTGAATACGTGGAGG
>CAYGYB010000158.1:0-4041 GCA_964354015.1 uncultured Candidatus Bathyarchaeia archaeon | reverse complement strand
TATGCGTCGAATCAGGCATTTGCCGGACCTTTCCACCGATAGAATAGCCGAAGATTGAATGTTCTTGCATAAGTTGAAGGTGATTATATTTTTGTAGTATTAGTAGACGATAATGTTTCATTAAGACTTATTCTTTCTGTCAGCAAGTGAATAATGTGACTATGCAGAGAACCACTACAGGGCCAGTCTTAATGATAGCAGTGATGGGGATTGTTGTTAGTGCTTTGAGGGCGCTGTTGTGACCCGTACAATCTTCAGCTTCGGTATAATCGTAGCTGGAACAGAGCAGGCGTGGGAACCTCGCGGTCTTAACGTCAACTGTCACTGTAAAGCCTGTTAGAGGATTGATATCAACAGTTAACTGTCGTCTCACCCTGCTGTATATGTGACTTCAAGTACAGCCGCTTGACTGGGATTAGCGTCGTAGCTTCTTATTTCGTGCGTGGTTTCCGCTTCAGGGTGACCATAAAGGAGGATTGCTAAAGCGTTACCTGCTTTCCAATACGCACTGTTCACTATTTCCTGTATGATAGCGGATATGTCTGGAGTTTCATACCAGCTACCTTCAACCCAAGGCGGTAAATAGCCTGAATCTACGTTCGCCGCTGTTTTTGGTCTTGTCTCAAAGTCGGCTTCGGTTGAAAATTCGTTACAGTCGCCTGCGCCTTGACCGTAAATCTTCCATCTTGCCTTCGTCCCATCGCAAGTCGAGTCGCAGCACGTCTTCAGCACCGCTGAAACTATTATTGCTCCCTGAGGAACACCCACATTAACGAATCTGAAGCCGCCATTATAATAAACGCCAGTTGAAAAATGTCCCACTGCAACATGGGATTTTTCTAGCTCCCAAGGGTGGTAGTATCCTCCAGCCCAGTTCCACCATGCGCCTGCATCATCATGGCTTGCAGATACTTGAACTGCAATTGTAGTAGGGGACGCGTATGTCACGGTCCCTGCGCTGGGCAGGCTTATCGATTTTGTTAATGATTGTGCAATGCAGGTGCAGATTAAGATGCTCAATGCAAAAATGACTGCTAACTTATAGGCTGTGAGGGCCCGCGCGGTTTTCTCAATCGGAAAACGCGCTCGCCTTGAAGGCAACATTCTCACATTGCATAAATGACATTTCATCAGTGGTTGGCACTCTTCATCCTTCGGCACACCGTTACATGCCCGTGTTTCGCTTGTTTTTGTAAATAAAAGAGAAAATCCGCAGTCTAATTTGCTTTGTGGAGCCTAAATATGAATTGGCAGAAGCACGCGCTATTAAGCTTAGTATATACGATGCGAGCTTAATTTGAACGTTTCCAAAGAAGAACCGACTTACAAAGCGTTAACCCTTTTCAGGGGAACAGCAGACACGGCGTGCGTAGGCTGTGCCACCTATGCTTTTGAGTGGCGGTGGATAGAAACGTTCACTTTTTTCTCTTTTAGCCTTGAGGGCGATTCGCAATTTGTGCTGATTGTTATGGCAAATGTTATACTAAAAAAGGGGATGTGAAGAGCTATTTTGCCCTTGTTTTTTAGATCATATTCCTGTTCACAGCTTTAAATCCCGTCTATAGTGGCGTTTATTCTACACCAGGTCCTAGTCTGCCCCAAGTCCAGCTGCTGACGTCCACGTAGATGTCCTGAGCGCGCCACGTTTCCCATATTTTGATCCACTTGCATTGCCAATCTTTCTGCCAAGTCTGATTGAGGGTTGGATCTGGTTGCTTGAAATCAACGTGCTGTTTAACCTCAATGTAGTCGCATGGCTTGTAGTCCGTCTGCGTAGGCGCAAAAGGTCCGCTTCTTTCATACTCGTCTTTTTCTGGATTATAATGCCATTTGTAGAGTGTCACACTGAAACTCCATGGTGGTTGTGGCAAAGTGGCCAAGGTTTTCCCTGGAGGAATGTCAAAGCATGGGTCTGAAGGGTAAGGACCATCCCACATAGCATCCCACATGAGTTCAAAGGGCAGTTTTCCGCTGTTGTGCATCCACAGTGTGGTGTTCAATTCAAATCCGCCAGTGATAGGGTCAGCTTCGATCAACACATACCATCTGCAATCGGGAGATTCGTAAATGGTAATGTTTAGCTCGTCACCGAAAATCACACCGTCATTGTCAACATCTGGCATCCTAGCAAAGTCAACGTGGAAGCCGGTCACATTGAGATACAGCGATCCAACGTGTATTTTGTATTTCTTTATAACTTCATCAGTGAAGTGAGCGTATCCAGTGGCAATTAGTGGCACCAATAGCAACGGAACAATTAGCAGCACTAGTTTTTTGTTCATTTTCGCATCACTCTCCTTTCTCCAATTTTGGGTATCATTTATCGTGCCCCCTACTCGGCACGTGTCAGACTAGTCTAACAACTAACACCTTGTCTGAACGAATACAATTTGTATTGGCAACATGTTTATAAAACCCCAAGAACGACAGAGTGCGAACCAACAAGTCTGAAAAAACCTTCTATAAGCCAACTTCACACCAACTCCATACCAACACGTTCTAATCCGAAAGTTCTCAACCAACACGTTCTAATCCCCAAGTTCCCAAACTTTAAATCCCCAAACACATGAGTCTCTACAACAGATGCAAATGCTCCAAATTGTCAGGCTCCTGGAAAACGGGGAGTGGCACATGCTCGACGAACTAGTCGAAAAAACAAATATCCAACGAGACGAACTAACAAAACACTTAACCGACGCGTCCCAAAAAGACCTGTTCGACTACGACCCCAAAACCGCCAGAGTAAGACTAGCGCACAACATGATGAGTGTGCTCCTACAACTAAACACACAAAACCAAAAACAAGCCCGGTGGGAAAGAAAAGGCGCAGGAACAACAATCATCCCACCAGATAAAAGCTGCCGAATCCAAGGACTCTACATCCAAAACCAAACAGAAAACAACCTGAAAATAGAATTCACCTACAAAACAACACCAAAAGAAATAATCATATCAAACGCCTAGCCCCCCGTTGACCACAGCTGTCGCAACATGTTTCTACAAGTCCGCTCATTCCCGTGCTCTATATTTCTATGAGCTGTCTCGCTACTAGGGATAAAATACTTCTTCCACATGGCGATCTAAGAAACCGTCTTCACTTTCTTCTTTATTCACAAATCCAAGTTCCAAAGTTAAGGCGCGCGCTTGGAAAAAGTACGCGATAAAGAAAAAACTCAAACCTATTCTATAATCTCTCCACCAGACACCTTTTTCGAACTCTTCTGCATCCTCAAACAACCGTTAAGAAAATTTAAGCCAGGCCTAGTAATCCTATAAATACTGCTCCTTTCAGGCTCAATCTCTGCAACAACAAAACCCAAATGCAAAAGTAGCCCCAAATACTTCTCTAAACGGGAAAAATTTAAATTAGTACCATAAACAATCTTGGTTTTATTTGCACCTTTCAGGCAGGCCTTCAAAATATCACGCATAATCTCCACTTCTCCCCTTCTATGACCCTCCAAACCAAAATCGCCCAGCCTAATTTTATGGGAAACCTTACTTAAAAGTGTTAGCATTATGCGGACTGCACATGAACGATTGCGGGATGAATCGAGCAAGTGGTCTGTTGGACAGAGCGGGGCAGAGGGTTTGTGAAGCAACAAGATAACGCTAAACTATTGGAGGAATTAACAAAACTGAGTAAGAATTCATCAACGTAATTTTGAAAATCAGTGCAACGTCCCCATGCTTGCAGGTCACTTCAGAATTCATCTTGAAAGGTTGAACAAATCTGATCGTTTGGAGATTAGCTACGAGGTTGAGATTTGAACCATTACCAAAGTTGAGATGTCTTCCGCGGATTTTCTCCCGTTCTGTTTTGACTCTCTACTTTCTGGAAGAATCCTCTAGAAGAGGTCTACCTAAGCCTTATAAACAAGACTATACGGAAAATATAGTATAGAAGGGGAGAATAAATTGCGGAAACACATTTCTGGAGTCGTAATAGGGCTTATATTAATCATTATTCTTTCGTCGGTTTTTCGCATTCAGCCTGTGAGGGCGGCAGGTGAGCCGGTTTATATTAGGGCTGATGGGTTG
>CAYGYB010000157.1:0-4044 GCA_964354015.1 uncultured Candidatus Bathyarchaeia archaeon | reverse complement strand
CGCCGTAGCCGCCCAACGTTAAGTCTGAACAGACAACCCTGTGGCAGGGAACAACAGGCGCAAAAGGATTCGCAGCCATAACGTTTCCAACAGCCCTCGCGCTGCCTCCTGCCGCTTCAGCAACACCGCCATAAGACGCCACGTAACCCACAGGAATCAACTCTGCCACTTCTAGCACTCTCCGCGTGTAAGCAGGCAAATGCTCCATGGCAAAGGGAAAACCACGCGAAGCACCTTTCCCATCGTAAACATCCTCCACCAACGCAAGAACAGTCTCAGCGAATGCTGACGGCTTCGAGAAAACTTGAAAAGCAACATTAAACGGCATCCCATCAAGGAGACTCTTCAGCACGCTCTGCTCGTTAGCGGCAAAGGAGGTGCCGAAAACGCGTTGCTCATCGCAAGCAACTCCAAACCACACGCCGCCAACACTTTTGACGTAAAGACCTATCAATTCCAACAGCCCCTCAAGTTACTGAGAGGTTGGTAACTGTAAAAACCTTGCGGGTTTACACCATTTTGGAATGCGTAGGTTACTTTTTCTTCTGAACGCACTCCATGCAGACAGCAACCACTTTCACATTTTGAAGCGGCTGCTGCAAACCCAGCAAACCTTTCGCAAGCACAGTTACGTAACCCACGGGTTTCCCGCATTTCTGGCACCTCACAGGTTCTGCATTACTCATTGCGCTGTCGCACCAAGCTTAGAGCAGCCATAAGTAACCTTAATAGGTTCCCGTTGCCTATATCAACCGCAAAGGTGAAAAACATGGAAAGCAGCCCCTCACAGGCACAGCAAGGCGGGTTAGCGTGGGTTCCAGGTGCCACAACCATCGGCGTCATCTACCGAGACGGAGTAATTTTAGCCTCTGAAAAACGCGTAGCCTACGGTTACTTCATCGTCAGCAAAGGCGGCAAAAAAGTTTTCAAGATAACAGACCGCATAGGCGCAGCCTGCGCAGGGCTCGTTGGCGACATGCAAATCCTCGCCAGAGAAATCGAAGCGCAATCAAACCTGTTCAGCATGGACGTTGGCAGACCAATTTCAGTCAGAGCCGCAGCTAAACTTATGGCGAATGTTCTGTTCAACCGCCGATACGCACCACTGATTACACAGACAATTGTTGCAGGCTTAGACGAGGAAGGCACATCGCTTTACGTGCTGGACGTTCTCGGCTCACTGATACCCGACAAGTACGCTGTAGTGGGTTCTGGAGCAGAAATCGCCGTTGGTGTTTTGGAAGAAGCCTACAAGGAAGACATGACGCTTAAAGAGGCGAAAGATTTGGTGACCAGAGCCATAAAATCAGCAGTAAGCAGAGACGTGATGAGCGGTGACGGCGTAGACTTCCTGATAATCACCAAAGACGGCATAGCTGAAGAATCAGCAAAATTTTAAATTCGCCAGTTTTTTAAAAATATCTTAGAAGCCACACAACAGCCCCTCGCAGCGGCGCTGAGGCTGCACCGTGGAGGAAACATAGCGTGCCATTCACACTAAGCTTAGATGAAGGAAAATTCCTAGTTGAACTCGCACGAAACGCAGTAAAAGAATACTTGGCAACAGGAAAGCACCTTAAAGCCCCACAAAACACTCCGAAAAAACTTTTTGAGCACTGCGGAGTTTTCGTCACCATAAACAAAGTGAAAAACAGCGAAAAACAACTCCGCGGCTGCATAGGCTACCCTTATCCCACGCTGCCCCTCGTGGAAGCAGTTATAGAATCAGCCATAGACGCGGCAACCCAAGACCCAAGATTCTACCCGCTCTCACTAAACGAGTTGGACAACGTGGTTTTTGAAGTAAGCGTACTCACGCCACCTGAAGCGATAACAGTGCAAAAACCAGACGCGTACGTGACTAAAATCAAAGTCGGCGAAGACGGATTAATAGTTGAAAAAGGCGTGTTCAAAGGACTGCTACTGCCCCAAGTGCCAGTGGAGTGGGAATGGGACGAAGAAGAATTCCTCTGCCAATGCTGCATCAAAGCAGGGCTAACGCCAGACAACTGGCTCACAAAAGGCACAAAAATCTACAAGTTTCAAGCCATAATTTTCGAAGAAGAAACACCACAAGGCAAAATTAAGCAGCTGCATCTCAGCGGAAAATAAATCGTTGTGTTTATTTTGCGGTGTTCTCGATAATTTCCACTGCCCGGTCTAAACCCTTAAACTTGTTAGCAAACCTGTTCAACGCCTCAACCTTACTTTTGAATAGTGGCTTCTGCTCTTCGATTCTTTGAACCGCCAGCCTCAACTGCACCGTGCTTTGGGCAAGTATGGAGCAGCCTAACTTCTGAAGCTTCACAGCGTTCCCCAACTGCTCAGGCTGCGTTGGAACACAAACGCTCGGTTTCGCGTACTTTATGGTTTCCAAGCATGTTATGTGCCCACCACTGAAAATTATCAACCGCGCATTCCGCATACACTCATGTCGCTCTTGCGCGGAAAGCCACGTGTGCACCACGCAGTTTCCAACTTGCACAGTTTTCTTCTCACCAGGCAGCCCCAAACTCACCACGCTTTTTACCTTAAGCTCCTTCAAAACTGGAAGTATCATCTGCGTCAACTTCACTCGAGTGCCGAAAGGCCCGCTTACCGAAGCGAAAATGTGCTCTTCTGAACCTTGCACAGGTGCCATGTCAAGAAAACCACCAGTAAACTCAACTTTGCCTGCAATGCCCATTCCGTCTAAACTGCTTAGGTTGTGCTCGCAGACCGTGTATGGCGGCGGAACATCAGGAATAATTATCTTAGCGCACTGTTTCACGTAGCGTTCAGTGAACCGCTCACCAGGGTTAAGCAAAGGCGAAAAGCCATAACTTGGCCTAGTAAGGTTCGTTATGTAAACAACTGGGAATTTCCACCTCTGCGCAAGCCGCAAAGCGTGCAGGTCGCCATCGGCGACGATTAAGTCGGGTTTCATTTTCTTGATGTGCCGTCTGAGGTCATAGTAACGGTGCGTAGTCTCCATAGCAATTGAATTCTTGGTTTCAAACGCACGCTTTTCGTAGTTGAAAATGGGCAGTGGAAACAAAATGTTAAGGAGTGATGCTGCTGTGTCTATTCCACGCGCGTTTTCGTACCACGCCACGGGCGTGCACGGGTAAACATTCTTGAACTCTTTTCGGAGCAGTTGGTAGGCTTTTCCGCCTGAGTAAAAATGTACTTCATGCCCATTTTGCTCTAAGCGTTTTCCCAGCGCCATGGTGCGTGAAGCGTGTCCTAAGCCCAGTTCGGAGCAGCTGTACAGCAGTCTCATAAACCACAAATGCGCTGGAGGCATATTTTAATTATGATGCCTAAACACGCCATTTTCAGGCTTCGGCTTGCGGCAGGGCAGAAGTAAGTGTTTTAAGCGTAGACGCAAAGAATACAAGCTATGTTTGTGCCGCGCAAGATTCTGGAAGAAAAACTCAAACAACTACTCTCCGAAGACATTGGGCTAGGCGACGTGACTGCTGCAGCGGTTGTGCCTTCAGGATTAACAGCGGAAGCTGCAGTCAAAGCTAAAGAAGCAGGAACCATGGCTGGTGTGGAAGAGGCTGTTGTTCTTGCGGAAAGTCTTGGATTAAATGTTAAGGCAGAAGTTGCAGATGGCGAAGACTTCAGGAAGGGACAGGTAATTCTGAAGCTTTCTGGAGACGCGCGGACTATTCTGTCGGTTGAGCGGACAATTTTGAATCTTATTTCGCGCATGAGCGGCATCGCAACAACAACGAAGAGGTTAACTGAAAAACTGAGAAAAGCACATGCAAAAGCAAAAATCGCGGCGACACGCAAAACCGCGCCTGGGCTGCTTTACTTTGACAAGAAAGCCGTGCTCATAGGCGGCGGCGACCCGCACAGACTAAACTTAAGCGACATGGTTCTGGTGAAGGATAACCACATTGCAGTGGCTGGAAGTGTCGAAAACGCAGTGAAAAACGCCAAGCAAAACGCTTCTTTCAGCAAGAAAATTGAGGTGGAAGTTGCCAGAGTCACGGATGTGCTTAAAGCCGCGGAAGCAGGCGCTGACATAATTATGTTTGACAATTTCTCTCC
>CAYGYB010000156.1:0-4057 GCA_964354015.1 uncultured Candidatus Bathyarchaeia archaeon | reverse complement strand
GTAGTAATAGCCTTTTCCGGAGGAGTCGACAGCACAACCTTAGCTGCAGTCAGCCACAGCATCTTACGCGACAGAGTAGTCGCTGTAACCGCGCAGTCGCCAACGTACACGCCTGAAGAGTTGGAAGAAGCAAAAAAAGCAGCGAAGGAAATCGGCATCAGGTTAATCGTTGTGGAAACAGATGAGTTGTCAGATGAGAATTTCAGCAAAAACCCTGAAAACCGATGCTACTACTGCAAAAAAGCGCTGCTGATGCGCTTACGACAAGTTGCAGATGAACTTGGGTTTAAAGCAGTTTTTGAAGGCACAAACTTCAGCGATTTAACCGATCACAGACCTGGCTTTAAAGCTGTTAAGGAAATGGAAAACGTGTATAGCCCGTGGGTTGAAGCAGAATTCACAAAAGAGGAGATTCGAGCGGTAGCTAGAAAAATGGGGTTGTCTGTTCAAAATAAGCTGCCTTTGGCGTGTTTAGCCTCGAGAATATCATACTATGAACGAATCACCGCTGAGAAATTGAACAGAATTGGCAAAGCAGAGCAGATAATACGGAAAATAGCTGGCGCCAAGCAACTTCGAGTTAGAGACCATAACGGGTTAGCAAGAATAGAAGTTGGAAGGGATGAAAGAAGCCTCCTCTGCAACGTTGAGGTTCTGGACAAAATAGCTAGTGCTTTGAAGAGGCTAGGCTTCAAATATGTGACAATTGACGCGGAAGGATATCGGACAGGAAGCATGCTTCTTACAATAGACACTTAAGAGTAACGTTTGCTTTACCTCGCAAGTTAAGCCCCAACTTGCAAGAAATGGAACTTTAAAATTTATGAGACTTCAACACGTGTCCTTCGCGGTCTATCTCGCCGCTGCGGATTTTTGTAGTGGAGATAGGTGTGCAGTTTTCAGAGGGCACCATGACAACAGTAACTATTTCAAGTTGCTGCAACCCCGCTTCTCGCCTTTTCTCGTTGATTTTAAGCGCCACCGACTCCGTCTCTTCACTCACAACTAACGCTTCAATGCAGCTCCCACTCAAAGTAGTGCCGAAAGGGTCATTCAAAGTAACAATCTCCGCCCTTTCTGAGACACCTAAATCGTTCAAAAAAGCCTCCAGCTCTTTCAGTCTCTCCTCGTAAGGTGCAGTCACATGAGGCTTACCCATTTTCGCTGCGAACTTGTCAGAGCACAGTCCAATAGCAACGCGTTCGCCGATTTCGAAGGCTTTCATAAGTAAGACTCTGTGTCCTCTGTGAAGCTCATCGAAGGTTCCGCCAACCGCCACTTTCCTAAACTTTTTCATGCTCCACCAACCGAGCGCCTTGCAGGTCAATTTTGGCTACGAGAATTTTCTCCTTTGGTAATAGCTGCTTAAAAGCTTCTGCTATACGTTCAGCGTTTTCCTCATGGGCTACCGCGTGCACTGCTTCGCCGACCATGTTCTGCGCCGCTCCCACAGCGTCCGCCTTCTCTGCTAATCGCACTAGTTGTCTTACGCGTTCCGTTGCGAAGCCTGTCTTCTCAGCGAAATCCCAGCAGCATGCCAGAAAATTTTCTAATGTAGGCTCAGCCAAAATAGCCTCCAACGTTTTCCTTCCGTAACGGTTAACCTCGTGTCGCTTCTCCGCCGAAGCGAGCACTTGCTTAGTGGGCGTAGGTCCGAAAACGCCAGCGACAACAACGTATTCTGGGCTTAAAGGAATGCGGTCGATAATGCTGATGCCGGGTGCCCCTGGCTCAACTGTAAGAATACATCCGCCAATCATTAATGGACCAACCGTGCCTAAGCCAGTTTTGCATCTAATTTCGGCAACGTGCGCGATTTTGCCAATTTGATTGAAAGTCAACGGCAACTCCAACGCCTTTGAAAGCGCCAAGCCCGCAGTTAAAGCGCCGCCTGCGCTTGTGCCGAAGCCAGCGCCTATTGGAACTTCAACTTCATGCTTGACAACAACATCGTAGACGCCGCAAGTTTTGCTCAGCAGCATCTGCAGGGCAGTTCTTGTTGTTTCCGCTTCTGGCGCGAGTTTTCCGTTTATGTAAACGCGGATGCTTGTGGTCTCTGCCTCTGACACGGAAATCTTGGTTAAGACGCCTTTCTGAAGCCCGAAGCCGCCGCCTCTTGAGCCAACATGCTCCAAGTCCGTGATAGGTTTGCCATCGGCTGTTTTATCGCAGATTTCAAAGAAACTTGATATTCCCGCGGGCGCGAAAGCCCAAGCCGTTTGTTTCACGGTAGTTCACTTGTTTCCTCTTTTCTGCTAAGCTTCGGAAATGCTCTTTTCACTGCTGCTATGATTGGCGGTCCAAGCACTAACATGAAGGGGATTTCCGTGGCGAAAGTCCATATGAAAATTGCGAGGCCGCCAGCTATTGTGAACTGTGCGATTGGGTCTGTGCCAGGGGGCGTGAAAAGTGCGGCGAAGAGGGGCACCATGCAGCCGATGATTGCGCTTCCAAGCAGCAAGCCTATAATGGAGCCAACTTCGTAGCCTCGCCACTTTGAGCTTGAAAAGACAAACGCTATGAAGATGGCGTAAATTGCCGCGATTATTCCCACGTAGATGAGGTCAGTATAGACGTAAGCTATCCACGCAAGGGCAGCGGTTACAATGCTGTAGGAGACTACTGGGATAAGCCAGCGGGTTTTCTTGTTGGCTATATAGCCTATAAGCCAGAAGCACACAAAGTTAGAAGTCACGCCTGCCATTAGACTCAGAAGTGGGTCGTTGCCTAACATGATGTCGCTGAGGAATATGCCTACAGCTGCGCCGCATCCGCCGACCCATGGTCCGAAAAGCGCGGCGAATGTTGCGGGAATTATGACTTGAGGCCAGAAACGAACGCCTCCGAATTTGATGGGAACTACAGCTGAGAACAGGACGCCGACGGCAACGTATAGGGCGGCGTTCAACGCGAAAGCGGCGATTTTGAGTGTTTTCAAGTTGTAATCCCTTACGGTTTTTTAGTCTAAAACAGAAACTTGGGTTGCAATTAAGCTTTATGTAATGATTGTTTAAACACGTTTAAACTCAACATATTTTTCAACGAACACGGTGAAACCTTATTTTTGCTTTCTGAAAAGTTTCCGCCGTCAACACATTCTTTGTGAAGGTATTCCCAAGAAAAAACAGCTAAATACGCGCGCGTTCAAGATTAACCTTGAACAGGCAGGGATATGATGAAGCTTTTGCTTGACGAAATGTATGCAGGCTTGAAAGAGTATTTTGAGACGTTAGGTTATGAAGTGCTCACTGCGCAGGAAGCAGGTTTGAAAGGCGCAAAAGACAGAACGGTCGTTGAATATGCGGGTAAGCATGGTTTGCTTTTGGTTACGCAAGATCAGAAGCCTGCGGAGTTGGCGGAGCTTACAGGCGTCAAGTGCGTGTTGATTTCTAATGGGATGATTGCCAAGATCGCGGATGCAAAAATAAAAGAAAAATACGCTGAGCCTTAAGCAAGGGTTTTCTGTTTTTCTCCCTTAACGAAGCTTGAGACGCGCACGCCTATGAGCCTGATTTTTCTATCATGCCCCAAATAAGGTTGGAGGAGTTCTTTTGCGGTTTTCTTCAAATCCTGCACGCGATTAGTCATAAAGGGCAAAGTTTTGCTGCGTGTGTGAGTTTCGAAGTTCTCGTAGCGCACTTTAATGGTGACTGTTTTAAAGAAAAGGCGCTGATTTAACGCATCTCCGCAAACTTCCGCGGAAAGCGCGTCTAACGCTTTGAGCACTGCGTCAGCGTCAGCGGTGTCTTCCTCGAAAGTGGTTTCGCGGCTGATGCTTTTCGCTTCTGTTCTCGGTTCCACTTCGCTTCGGTCGATGCCGCGCGCCATCAAATGCATCTGCGTGCCCATCACGCCGAATGCGTCATTTAGCATTGTAGGGTCGTAGCGTGCCAAGTCGCCGATGGTGTTTATGCCTAACGCTTTGAGTTTTTCTTCGGTTTTGCGCCCAACCCACAGCAGCCTGCGCGCTGGCAAGGGCGCCAGAAACTGCTCCACTTCGTCGTCTTTGACAATGGTTAAGCCGTCAGGCTTCTGGTAGTCGCTGGCTATCTTCGCC
>CAYGYB010000155.1:0-4063 GCA_964354015.1 uncultured Candidatus Bathyarchaeia archaeon | reverse complement strand
TGGGCAGATACTTAATACACGCTGGAACCTCCATCCCCAACGTCGCCCAGTTTTCCCTCACAAAAATCAAAACAGGCGAAATATACGCCATAGAACCCTTCGTCACCCTCCCAGAAGCTGCTGGTCGCGTAGAAGACAGCGCAACAGTGACAATTTTCCGCTTAGTCAAAACAAAATCGGCAAAAAACCCTTATGCAAAGCAGCTGCTAGCACATATCGAAAGCAACTTCAGAACGCTGCCATTCGCTGAACGCTGGCTGAAAGGCGTAGTGCCCAAGGAACAGCACCGCGAAGCCTTCAGAGAATTGCTTGCGTCAAAAGCACTTATGGGCTATCCCGTATTCGTTGAAGTAAGCGGAAAACCCGTTACTCAAGCCGAACATACAGTGCTCATAACCAGCGACAGTTGCGAAATCTTAACTTAGAACGGATATGTCTTTTCTTTTTCTTTAATTTCCTTGTAGATCGCCGTTATCATCATTTTGGTGTCTGGACATTTTTGGCAGGGTTCAAGCTCCTTGAATATATAGTCACCGCGCTGGTATTCCCTGACGGTTTTAACGCCGCATTTTTTGCATTCAATCGTCGTCATCATCGCTGGGTTCGCAATTTTAATGTTTGCCACATGTCTTCGCGATTGAAGCAGCACGTAAACCGACAGGGTCATGGCAATGGCACCTATGACGAACAAATATCCTGCGAAAGTCTCCTCTCCCGCCAGAAAAGCATTGACCGCTAATCCGAGAGCTGCTATGGATAGCGTTAAAACTATAAGCACTATTAATAACACGAAAGTTGAGATTTTAGCAGTTCCAGGCGCTGGTGAAGTTTGACTCATTCATTCTTTTCCTCCTATTGTCCAATGCCGATGGTGTTGCCGACCCCGACAATTATAATCTTATCTCCTTCCTTTGTTCTTTCCAAGAGAACGCCTTTCACTCTTTCAATGGCTTTGTCAATTGCATCAGAAATCTCTTTACGCATCGGAGAAACCGCGTCACCTATGTCTTCCTTCACTATCACGGCATTTATCGGAATATGATACTGCGCAATGGATTCTTCAATCTTGAACTGGTCAACGCCTGGTCCGCCGATAGCTGCGCCGATGCCCTCAGCTACCTCACCGACTCCTTCACCCTCAAGCTTCAAACCAGCATCAATCATAATTACCGAAGCAATCTTGCCCTCGTTTTCATCAATAACCGCTTTCACTGCATCACCAGGCTTACCCACGTTTCCGCCTGGGCCTTCAGCCTTTATGATGAAGGCAGTGCGACCTTCTAAGGGCACAGTGGCGACCACGCAGTCTTTAGGCAATTTTCGCACTTCATAGCCGTGCATAAGCCTTGCAGCTACCAACGCGCCAGCGCCGTCGCCTATGGGTTGACCGTAAGCGAAAGCTTTCAGCGCGTTCGCGTAGGCTTCTGCCTCTTTCATAACCATTGGCAGTATCATCTGTAACTGCATTATGGTGTAGAGGCTTAGTGTTTTCTTGCCTTGAATGTAATAGTGCCGCACAACTTTGTAAATGAAGTTAAGCGCCATAGCTGCTTCCAAAGTGTTCTCTAAATTGTTCGTTTGCACCTCGTCAATTGCAGGCGCCATTAACTTAACCTCGTCTTTCAAGCGGGTGTCTCTTATATCCAAGATGTGGTCAAACTTGTAGACTATGCCCGCGGGGTCCATGTTTTGCGGTGAAATCGTAAAGTACTCTAAATAACGGTCAACCCGTGCGGAAGGGTCAGTTTGAGGCTTCCCGATTTCCTTTATTGTTTCTATAGCGGTTTTGCGCCCTTCATCCCTCATGTACTTTAACTTGTACAGGGAGCCTTCAACTTCACGTATCATGACGTACATTTGGATGCGTTGTCCATAGAAGAGGAATACTATGAAAACAACGTAGAAGAGCATGCTGAGAATCTGCGATATGGTGTCGCCTGTGGGCAGCTGAAAAAGCTGATTCTCTAAAGCGGGAAACACAGCCAACACGTTCAAGATTTCACCATCTTCTCCCAAAACTGTTATCACTCAGTTATAAAGCTTGGCTAATTCTCTCCAGTTTTTGCAGGAATAAAGTGGGTTGCCAGCTTTCCCAGGTTCACGTGGCCGAAGACCACACTACCGCTGGGAACGGAACACGGTTTAACTTCTGAGTTCGGAATGGGATCAGGTGGGACCCGCGCCCTCTGACCGGCAAACCCAGCATTAAACGTTTAGTTTTCCTTCATTAACCTTTCGCTTTGGTTTTGCTTTTATGTACACTATAGCGGTTTTCGCTTTAGCTCTTTTATCCTGTCAAAATGTGTGTCGGTAGATACCATAGCTTTGGCTTTTTCTGTTATTGCTGTTGCTGCGTGAATGGCATCTCTCGGATATAAATTATACTTCTTGATAAGATTCAGGGCTGAACTCAGCAATTCTCCGTTGACGGGTATTAACGTTAAATTAGGGAAATTTAAGAAGGCTTCTCCGGCGCTGATAGCGTCTTCGATGTTTCTGTGTTTCTTCACGCTCCAAACTAATTCGTCAAAAGTGAGTGCTGAGGTGGCAGCGGGTTCTGTCCCATTTTGGATTTTTCTAAGCAGAGTTCTTGCTCGGTTGCCTTCGTCTTCAGTGTTTAAAGTCGCATAGATAAAAATGTTCGAATCGATATAGAACACTTAATGGTTCCTCGCTTCTAGTTCTTCCTCGTATGCGTGGGCATCTGCTTTTGTCACGGAGGAACCTTTTTTTGCGATGTCTTCAAATGCGCTTACAGCGTCAAAGAGTGGCTTTTCCAAGATTAATTGTCCATTTTCGAGTTTGAATATTACTTTAGAGCCAGGGTTGATTTTGAGTGCTTTTCGCATTGTTCGCGGGATGACAACTTGCCCTTTTGGTCCTATTTTCATTTCTTCTTCAATCAAAGTCTTACCCAGAGTTATACAAAGGTATAACATGCATTTATACTTGTTTGTTAAGCACTACAACGATAACGGAAACTATTATTTGAGGAGTACCGATAGGTTGCGGGGCAATTCATCCAAGTAGTCGGTGAGGCTGAGCAGTTTCATTTTTTCCATGGTTGACGCGGGAATTTGCTCTATGGGCGCTCCTTTTAACAGGAGCTTCGTTTCTGCCTCGTTGAATTCTGCGGTTTCGCCGACCCATTGCAGAAACTGTTTGTTTTCAGGGCAGGCTGCTTGGCAACGGATGCAACCGATGATGCAGTTGTGCCATGACGGCTTTATCCATTTTGGGAAAGGTATGCTGCATTTTTTCTCGTTATGATACGTGAGGCACTTCTCCGCCCTGAGCAGAAATCGGTCTGAGGCAATTGCACTTGTCGGGCACGCCTTACTGCAAATGTCACATGTTTCGCAGCGCTTCATTAGCCGTGCCTCTTGCCATGAATCTTTTTTACAGGGCTTGTCGGAGTATACCGCTGTCAGCCGCATGAAGCTGCCCATGCCTGAGACGTAAGCGATGTTGTTTCGACCGTACTCAGCTAATCCGCTGCGCACAGCAAGCAGTTTCAGAGGCAACATTGCAGTGGCAACTTTGTAGCCGGCTTTTCTCACTTCTTCCGCCACCGTGCGTTCAACATAGATTCTTTTCTCATCGTAAGCTGTGTATGTTGGGGGCAGGATGAAGGACTGTGATTTTCCTTTCCACATGAAAATTGCCTGAGTTAGTGGTCTAGGCATGGCAACAACAATCAGCGATTGGGCGTTAGCTAGTTCCGGGGGAGGTGCAAATTTGAATCTGGGCATGTATTCGCGGCTGAATTCCTCGTTAAACTCGCCTTTGTTCCATCGCCCTTCGATTTCTTGTTGTAACTCGGTAAGGTGGCTTGTGGAGACGGTGCTGATTTTGCAGTTTTCTTTCAGTAGTCTGTTAAAGTTGGGTTGGTGTGTCATTGGTGTTGAGTATTGTTGTTTTGTCTTATTTTGTTTATGCCTTAGGTTTTTGAGCTAGTGGTTGCATTTTTTGCTGCTTCTTTAGGTGACGTTTTTCGTGCCTTTTTGACTTCGTCTTTTTTATCTGGCACAACTTTGGCGGTTATATATTGTCCTTTTATTCC
>CAYGYB010000154.1:0-4069 GCA_964354015.1 uncultured Candidatus Bathyarchaeia archaeon | reverse complement strand
ATTCTCTCTCGATATACTCATCACGGTAGGTCCAGTAAGCTTTCGCTTGGTTTATGGCTATGCCTAAGCGCTTGTCGGCTTCTACCCATTCGCGGTGATATTTCAAGATGACTTTTTTGCATTCTTCTATGAAGCGTTCTTCGCCTACGCGTTCCATGAGTTCCCGCTTGTTTTTTACGCCTAGAAGCTTTTCAACTTCTAATTCCACGGGTAAGCCTTGGCAGTCCCAGCCAGCCCAGAAAGGCACGTAGTAGCCCTGCATGGTTTTCCATCGGTAACGGATGTCCTTCATCACGCGACCTCTGGCGTGGCCAATGTGTGGAATGCCATTCAGAGTTGGCGGTCCTTCAACGTAGCCTAAAATGCCCTTGCAGTTTTTTTCTTTGAATTCCAGTTTTTCGCGTGTTTGGTTGTTTTCCCAGAACTCGCGGATTTCCTTTTCCAGTTCAAGCGGGCGGTAATCTGGCGTAAGGCTAAGATTGGAGTCAGCGTTTGGTTTGGCAGTCACCTTGCATCCCGTACATCCGCAAATACAAGGCGATAGTATATAAAAGCATTAGCGTCCTTAGAAGATAGTCAAAAGTAGTTGCCGTCAGGGAATGTGCCTATGGGAAAGTTTCGTTTAGCCGTCTTCAACACGCAGCCGCCGCATTTGTACTTTGGGGGCGTAGAGCGGCGGATAATCGAAACTACAAAGAGACTTAGCAGCCAAGCTGACATTACAGTTTACAGCGGCACCAAGGCAGGATTCAAAAAACCCACAGTTATCAACGGCATATCTTTTGTTCCATGCCATTCCACAGACAAACTCTTTCCATTGGATAACTGGTTTTTCAACAGAAGCCTATCCAAAAAAGCCAGCGAGATCAACGCTGATATTTATGAAGCTCACCTTTCAAGCGGCTATGGGCTCTTAAAGGCACTAAAGAAACAAGGCAGTAACAAACCGTTTATACACACGGTTCACGGCGTCCTCGCAGACGAATACGAACAAGCAAGGAGAAACTGGCACCAATCGTTCAGGGGCAGAGTTGCCAACCAGTTCATGCGTAGGCTTGCCAAACTGGAAGAGGAAACAGCAAAAAACGCGGCGCTAATAGTCACGGTAAGCAAGCACTCGTTTGAAAAAATACAGAAATACTACCATGTTGACAAGGCAAAGGTGCGGGTTGTTCCAAACGGAGTTGACCCGGAAAAATTTAAGCCCGTTGGAGACAGAGAGGCGGTGAAACGGCAGTTTGGGTTAGACGATAAGCCCGTTGTGCTTTTTGTCGGCAGTCTAATCCCTCGTAAAGGTTTGCCTTTTCTGGTTGAAGCCGCCAAAAAAATCGTCAAGCAACAGGCAGATACCAAGTTTGTGGTTGTCGGTGGTGGTCCGCTTAAGAGTCAGTTGATGTCGAATTTGGATAAGGCTAACCTTTCAGGCAACTTTACATTTTTAAGTGGGTTAACTGAGGATGCGCTTGCAGCGGTTTATAATTGTGCTGACGTGTTTGTTTTGCCATCCATTCAGGAAGGTCAGGGCATCGTGTTGCTGGAGGCGCAGGCGTCAGCTAAGCCTATTGTTGCCTTCGATGTGGGCGGCGTAAACGAGGCAGTTCTTAACGGCGAGACAGGATTGCTTGTTAACCGCGGCAACAGCGACGAGTTGGCTGATGCTTTGCTGAAGCTTTTGTCGGACGAATCGTTGCGTGAAAAGATGGGTGCTAATGGTCGCAGGTTTGTTATGGACAATTTTACGTGGGATGTGTGTGCTGAAAGGATGCTTGCGGTTTACCGTGAAGCGTTAAGTTAGCAGTATGAAACGTCGACGGCTTTTGCTAACCGTTTAAAATCGTCTTCGCTCATCCACTCGGTTCTTAGGTAACGGCAAATTCGTTCTTCCGTCAATCCCAGTCTTCGCGCTTCTTGCACTGTGTAACGGTAAGCTTCAATCTCTGTTGGTCTGTCCACGTAGTCGTATCGGTTGTCAAAAAGTTCCTTGCCCTCCATAAACTGTTTAATGTGGCATAGCTCATGGATGACGTCTAGGTAAATGTCCACTTTGTCGCCGATGCTCAAGTAACGCGGGTTAACCATTAAATTCCCAGTTGCGTCGTCTACGCCCATGTAGCCGCCGAACCCCATGAACTCAATTTTAAGGTTGCGGAGAACCTCTTCAGTTTCTTCCCCGAAAATCTGTTTTACGGCTTCTACTTTTTCGAAGCCTTTAAAGTAGTTGGTGAATCTGTGGGTTGAAATGCTTGGTCTAATTATCCTGCGTAGCCGTAGGCGTCTCAGCAAGCGAAAAATGCTGAACATGATGTACTCCAGCGGATTCATGTTTGTCACCCGCGCTCCTATTTGAAGGCTGAAAGGTGCTCGAGCTTCATGCCCATGTGCGCTAATTCTGTGGGGTTTTCCACGCAGCCTATGCTGGCGTCTATGTTGCGGTGTACGGGGTGAACCCACATGCCTTGTGGCGCAAGATTAAACTGCAATGGAACCTCCAAGCTTACTCCATATTGTTCTGTTAAGTTTTTGATTAATTGTCCTTTTCTGCAGGCGTTGCGCGCGGCTGCGTAGCTTTGCACTAGTTGCGGAGAGGCGAAGGCGCCGATGCCGTGCCATAATGCAGCGTTTTCAGGCGAAGCCAACGCGTAGAGGAAAAACTGTGGGGAAGAAGGCGTTTCCAAGAAGTTGTAGTCAGCCAGTGCTTCGCCACTTACGGTGAAGTTGTCTTTGGCTTGCGCGGTGCTTACGTCGTCAGGGTCAATCGCGTTCGGGTAGAGCTTTGCAGTTCTGTATTCAACGCTGACGTTTTCAAGTTTGTTTCCTTTGAAGTGGATTTTGCCTCGGGCGGCGCGTTTGGAGCCGTAGCCCATCTTCGAGTGTGGCACTGTTAGCAATGTTGTGCGCTTCGTCATGCTTCGTCCCATGCATTCATACGCTTGCTTAACTGCCCCGAAGTCTTTGTGTGCTTCGCTGATTATGTGGTGCAGTAAGTCGTCTTTTGTTTCTGCTTGCATCGTAGCCAAGGGCATGCGTAGCGCGTTAAGCGACAAGTCTATGCCGAAGGTTTCTGTGAGTTTTTCTAGTTGCGCGTATTTTACGGCGTCTACGAAGTCCACGTAAGCGCCTTTTGCGCTTTCAAGATAGTCGCTTATGAGTGCGGCTTCGCTTCTCGAAATTAAAGTGCCTTCATATTTAGCTGTGAACTGTTGGTCTACGGTGAGGTTTTCTGTTTTTACGTAGGCTGCTGGGAAAGCGCTTTGATCGCTGGTGACTATTGACTCTTTCAGCGGGTTCATGGAGTACCTGTCTGGCTCCACGTCGTCAGTGTTAAGCAGAAACGGGACGATGCAGCCTTCAGGCGGCTTTTTCAAGGCTTCGCATATTTGGGCAGCGTCAGTAGCGTCTGGCGTGTGCAAGCCGTAATCGTGAAAGTAGTTTCCGCAGACCGCGAGCATGCGTGTGGCTATGATTCCTTGAACTTCCTCCACAGTTAACTGCGGGTTTGTGTATTCAACTGAGCCTCTTAGGAAGAAGTGGTTTCCATCAAAAGTTGAGTTAACGCGCTGTCCGTTTTTGAATCTGAACAGGGTTACGGGTTTCCTGTTTTTTTCCTCTTTGAAGCTGGCGAGTTTTTCAACTAGGGCTTTCACGCACGACCATGAACTGTTAAGGAAGTTCTCTACGAGCATACGGCACAAATCGTCAGCCATAAACTGTCATCCTCTTTCCAGAGATTCCGCTATGTATGTGCAGCCCTTAGCTGCGGCGGGTCCTAAAAACATTCTTGTCACGCGGAACTTTTCCCTCAATCTCGCTTTGAACAACAATTCAAGAAGGGCGGTTTCTTCTGTTGGTGCGCAGATGAAAATATCGTGATTCTTTAGCTTGCTGAGGATGGTTTGGAGAAGCGCCACGGCGACGCCACCGCGGTTTTGACGGCACATTAAAGGTCCAATCCCAGCCGTTTCCTCATAAACTGTTGCTGCGCAGTACCCTGCGATTTCGTGGTCGTCAACTGCCATGTAGCATAAATTGCAGGTGTCACGGAGAATGGGTTCCAGCAGCTTCTTTCTGT
>CAYGYB010000153.1:0-4081 GCA_964354015.1 uncultured Candidatus Bathyarchaeia archaeon | reverse complement strand
GGCGTCCGCAACGTTTCAGACGCTAGGCTTGTGCTTTGCAGCGGCGCAGACAAGGTTTCCGTGAACACAGCGGTAGTTGAAAACCCACAGGTAATTACTAAGCTGGCGGATGTTTTTGGGCGGCAATGCGTGGTTGTAGCCATAGACGCGAAGAGACGACGCGAACAACGGGCAGACAGGGTAACTGTGGAAACCCGTGAAGGCCCAGTGTGGTTTGAAGTTTACACTTACGGCGGCAGAAAATCCACGGGAATAGACGCGGTGGACTGGGCGGTGCAGGCTGCTAGACTTGGCGCTGGCGAGTTCCTCGTAACTTCAATGGATAAGGACGGCACGGAAGATGGATATGATTTGGAGTTAACGCGCACCATTTCTGAACGCGTGAACGTGCCAGTTATCGCAAGTGGCGGCGCTGGGAAACCAGAGCATTTTCGTGAGGCGTTCACCGAGGGCAAGGCGGATGCGGCGTTGGCAGCGTCTGTTTTTCACTATAATAAGTATCCTGTTTCAGTGTTGAAGGAGTACCTGCGCAAAGAGGGGGTGACTGTGAGACCTTGACTGATGAAGCGTTGCTTAAGAAGTTGGATTTCAAAAAAGGTAATGGGTTGATCCCTGTGGTTGTGCAGGATTACGCGTCTAAAGAGGTGCTTATGGTGGCTTACGCGAATGCTGAAGCGTTGGAGAAGACATTGAGCACGGGTTACGCGCATTACTGGAGCCGTTCAAGGGGCAAACTGTGGATGAAGGGAGAAACGTCAGGGCATACGCAGAAAATCAAAAGCATAGTCGCAGACTGCGATTACGACACGTTACTGTACGTAGTAGAGCAGAAAGGACCTGCATGCCACACTGGAAAAGACACGTGCTTCCACAACAAGTTAAAGTGATAGCCAGATAGTTTTTTTGGCTTTAGTGCTCATTTTGATTTATACCGTGTTGTGCTTGTTCGGTTTGGATTCTGCGTTGGGTTCGCTTGCGCTGCAGTAACCATTCGTACGTGAACACTGCCGTGGCTAAGCCTGTTATCAGCGTTAGCAGTATAAAGAAGACTTTGAACTCGTAGGTTTCCACAGCATAATGCAGGGCGAAAACGACAAGTTCAAAGATTAGGATGCCAAGGAAAACTATGGCGTAAACCAGCATCTTCGGCATGATTCGCCTGCCAACCCAAGCATAGCCTTTCACGTGTGCTTTGCCTTTTGCTGTGTATTCGCCGTGCTCATTTTTCTGTAATAAGCCTAAGGTTTCGAGTTTCTCCAGATGCCTGTAGGCGACGCTGGGGCTGCTGAGATGCGCGCCCTTCATTACCTCTCGCGGACCAGCGGGTTTGCCTTGTTTAACTACGTACAAGTACACGCTTAAGGTGAGCCCTTCTAGTTCCTCGTTGTTCGCAGCAGGCACGGTTAGACCCCGCAGATAATACTATTTGAGGGCTAATTGCGTATTAGCTTTACCCAGTAAAAATCTGAATTTGTTTTCCAGCGAGTGTTCTTCTGGAAGAACAAACTGTTCTCTGGGGAGAGTAATATGCCACTTTCCTATTGAACAGGGAGTTGTGTAGCATCGCGTGATGAGGCTTGGACGAACATGAATCTAAAAGTAATATGGCCACTTCTCTCTGTTTCATTGTTGTTTGTTTCGTTGGCAGCGGGCATTCCCGCAGTTAAGGCAGACTCCACTAATTCTACTTCCTATTCTGTGGTTAAAATTTTGTTTCCTGCCAATGCAACGTATGATTACAGATTTCTGAGTTTAAACGTCACTTTCCCCTTCGGGGGTCTCGATTACACGTTAACATACAATATCGATGGGAAAAATGAGGGCTCCATACCCTGGCTGATAGATAACCCAAATCATGAGTTGCATGTTGTTTACACAGCAATCGGATCAGTAGCGTTGCCAGAATTATCTGAGGGCTCACATTGCCTAACGGCCACTATTATCTGCGGTCTCTATAATTATCATGGCGGGAACCCTCCAGGGGCACCCTTTAAACCAACAAGTCTTGGCAGCTCAGACTATGAAGCCACTTGGACTGACACAGTCTATTTCACCATAGATTTAGGTGCAGGCATAACAGAACCAGCTCTCGCATTGGATTCAGTTCCTCCAAGCATCTCAGAAATATCGTTATATAACAGAACCTACACTTCAACCGAAGTTCCATTAAACTTCACCGTTAGCGAGAACATTTCGCAAGTTACATACAGCGTGGATGGAAAAGATAACGTCACGATCGCCGGAAACACTACGCTGACAGGATTGCCCACTGGGCCACATAACGTAACTTTGTACGCTCGCGATGTCGCGGGCAACACTGGAGCCTCAGAAACAATCACTTTCACCGTAGTCAATGAAACTGAACCTTTCCCAATAGTACTAGTTGCAGTTGTTTTGGCAGCAATGGTTGTTGGCGTTGGCCTCACGGTTCACTTTAAGAAACGTAATCATCAGCAAATACTCGTATCTACTGCGACAGCGCGGTAGCGTGAGCTAACAGTTTTAAAGAAAAGCTTTCATATTCCTAGCTGCAGAATTAACACGAGTAACTCTTTATGATTAACGGGTGAAAATCAAATGTCATTACATGAAGCCATGCTCTACGAGAGGCAAGCTGATAAGAAAGTGAAATGCAATTTGTGCGCGCGCCGCTGCCTCATAAGCGACGGCGCAACAGGCTTTTGCTTGGTTAGAAAAAACGAGGGCGGAACACTTTACTCGCTTGTTTACGCGAAAGCCGTGTCCGCGGGCGTTGACCCGATAAGCAAGAAGCCGCTCTCGCATTTTAACCCCGGCGCGTTGGTTATGTCCATTGCCACGGCAGGCTGCAATTTCCGCTGCCAATTCTGCGACAACTGGATGATAAGCCAAGACCGAGAAGTAGCGGGCAGGCTTTTTCCGCCCGCAGAAGTCGTGAAGGCGGCAGAAGCGCGGAACTGCCAAGGAATAAGCTACACGTACACGGAACCAACGATATTCATGGAGTACGCTTATGACACGGCGAAACTTGCGCATCAAGTGGGTTTATTCAACACTTTCGTGACGAACGGGTACATGACGCCTGAAGCTGTAAAGACAATTGCGCCTTACTTGGACGCGGCAACAGTTGACTTCAAAGGCGGAGGCGACCCGGACTTTTACAAGAGCGTTTCAGCCGTTCCAAGCGTTGAACCAATCTACGACGCGTTAAAGGAGCTTAGGCTGAACGGCGTGCACATAGAAATCACGAATTTGGTTGTCCCGAAAATCGGAGATTCAATGGACAGGATAAAGCAGATGGCAACGTGGATTAAGGATAACTTGGGCAGGGACACGCCTTTCCACCTGCTGCGTTTCCACCCTGACTACAAAATGCCCACTACGTCAGCCACTTCTATTGAAACTCTGGAAAGGGCGTATATGATTGCTAAAAACGCGGGCTTAAACTACACTTACATTGGGAACGTTGGGGGGCACCCGGCTGAAAGCACGTACTGCCCAAACTGCAACGAACTCGTGATTAAACGGTACAATTTTGAGATTACCAAGTGGAACCTGACAAGAGACATGCGGTGCCCAGTGTGCGGGCGCGAAATCCCACTCAAAGGCAAACTTTACCCAAGCGGAGGCGCCTTCCCCTACGCCCTGTTCTGACATGCTCACGCAACAGTGATTACGGTTAGAGAAGAATATGGAAGATGCCACGACCAGACGCTGATGCTGTTCTCGACGACGAATTGGCACAGAAGAGTTTAAGCCGCTACTTCGCCGTTATGCAAAATGCTAAGCCAGCCAAATTCATAATAGCCAAGAAGCTGCCCGCCGAGTTCACTGAGGAGGATTCGCTGGAAAACCTCTGGAAAGAGCACGAGAAACGCACTGAAGAGTTCGGCAAGGTTGAACGCGAAATTGGCGCCGACCAAAACCTACAGGTTCCCGCAAAATCCTATCTTGACCTAAAAATCGCAATAGCAAACAGAATCCTGCAGCACTGCCACTTCTGCAACCGCAAGTGCGACGCAAACCGAACAAAAGGCAAACGAGGCTACTGCAAATGCGGCAACGCGATAGCGGTCTCCAGCATTTTCGCGCACGTAGGCGA
>CAYGYB010000152.1:0-4086 GCA_964354015.1 uncultured Candidatus Bathyarchaeia archaeon | reverse complement strand
TCCAAGATTCAAGTGCACTTAGAAATGTGAATTCTATTACTTAATCATGTCGATGCGCTTAAGCAGCGTTATTCAAAACCTGAGCCTTTGCAACAAACAACAAGCGAGGGGAAGGTTTGCTGAGGCTCTGGGCACCCAAACTATAGGAGAAAAAGAAAAATGCAACCTTTCAGGAACAAAGCTGCAATCACTTTAACTGCCCAGAGCCTTCTCAGCCCCTTCCTGCTTCCTAATGACTAAAAAAGGGGAAATTAAGTTTTGATTTTGTTTTGTCATTTTATCGCTTCCTGAGGATCAGTATAGTGGCTATAGCAACTACAAGCATAATGGCGATTCCCATGCCTACGATGGTCAGCGTGTAGTCAATCGGTGCTGGCGCCGGTTCTGGCGTTGCTGTTGCGGCTGGCGCTTCGGTTACGCCCACGTAGGTTGTTGCGAATGAGCTGCCGTAGGAATCGTCGCCCATGAACGTAGCGGTAACAGTGTACTTGCCTGTAATCTCCGGTTCCCATATGAAGCCGAACGTGCCTGTTAAGCCGTCAGTTGTGACGTCGCCGATGTGCTGCCAGTTGCCGTTAGAATCCAACGCATCCAACGAAACTGGAACGCCAGTAACGCTTGCAGGAATTGACTTCTGCATGTGCAAGTATTCCATCCAGCCAGCCATCGACTCCGCTGAAACGCATGGAGTGCCAGACTGACCTGGAGACATATCCAAAACCGTGCCTTTCAGCACTACGCTCTGCCCTTGCGTTATAGTCGTCAGTGGAGCTTCAATTGTTGTTGCGCTTTTGCCCTTACCGAAAACGTACATGTACCCATCATAACAGTTGGAAGCTGCTAGGTAGCCGTCGGCGACAGCGCCTGCACTCATAGAGCCAGTTATGTTCCATATGCCCTCGCCAGTAGTCGCATCAATGCAGTGCAGCCTCCAGCCTCTGGTGATTGGCTGGGTTGCTGAGTGTTCAGTGTTGTATGTGTAGATTTTGCCGTCAGCAATCATCATAGCGCCATTGAATGAGTATACACCTACGCCACTTGCGTCAGTGTATGGCGTTTCAAATGCGTAGGGCGTTGGGGCTTCATAGTGCCAGACTATTTTGCCTGTGTCCCAGTCAAAAGCGTAGACGCCGTCGTAAGCTGCACGATAAATCATGCCGTAAGCTGAGCTTATATCGTAAGCGCCGAAGCCAGGTTCGCTCCAAGGATAATCCATTGCTTCACTTGTCCACAGGAGTTTTCCTGTGATCAGGTCCCAGCACAGAAAGCCTCCGTCTGACATCAACGCGGCGATTTTTCCATGGTCAGCGACTGAAACCAAGGGTGTATATGTGGTTTGGTCGATTGTTTTGTTCCACAGTAGTTGTCCTGTTGTCAGACTCATGGCTGCTATGACTGTTCCAGTCCATGTGGCAGTTGCGTTATTATAGACATTATTCAGCGGGTTACTCATGACGTATTTATCGGGGTTAACACAAACAGCTACGCCTGTTTCGTAATCAATTCCGTGACCTATAATACCAAATACTGCCATGTTAGTTTCTGGCCAACTTACATTGCCACATATTCTAGTAGTGACGTCTGTGCTTGACCCAAATGTAGTCCAGTTAATCAGACGGTAGCTAGGCGCAAAAAATGTACCAACGTTCTGCAGAGATAATGCATAGCCATTCATGTAGTATGTTGCTGAAGAAAGCGGCGCAATCGAAACGTTCACGCTTAAGGCGCCAGTCCACGGATTATATTTCATCAGTTTCCCACCGCTTATCGCCACAAGAGTTGCGGCTGTTCCTGAAGTTTGGGTTGATTCTGAATATTCGATGATCGTGGGTGCCGATTCACCTGAAACTAATGGTCTTTCCCAGAATAGTTTACCTGTGCGTATATCGTAACACTCCCAATAGGTTTGCGCAGAGCTTCCACTTCCCGGTTTTGAATAGGACTGGTAAGCTCTTCCTTGGTAGATAATGCTTGGAGTACCGCCGCCGCTGGTCATAGATTGAATTCCTTGAGAACCACCGCCGAGACCCGATAGGGCACCTTGTTGCTTCCATACTATGTGCGCAGTGTTCGGCGCTTGTACATACGGAGTGAAGTCATAACCGCTGGCATATGTGTTTGTATCAGCTGGCCAGCTAGAGCCGCCTCCAACACCAAACCATGGATAATCGCCCATTATCACCGACCATTCTCTGTTTTCTGGTGATACTGGTCGTGTCCAGTAGTCCGTTGGTAGCGCAGATGCTGGCCATGAAGACACTGGATCTGTTTGCACTGTTAATGTTTGTTCTGCAGTAGAGCTGGGCTTATAGTAGCTTGAGTTAGTAATGACAAAGTCCGACACTCCATAACCACCGCCTAAATTGTAAGGATTATGGTAGATTCCTGCTGGGAAATAGCCACCAGGAAACTCGAATTTGAGCGTCCAATTGCCAACTTGGTCGACTACGTACTCGAACCATGCTGTTGCGTCCCCTTCATAGGAATCCTTCGTGATGACATCGGTGGTGCCGTCTGGTTTCGTTATTGTGACCTTGTATCCTGCAAGGTTTCGCGCTACAATCGTTGATGGATAGATCCAGATGTTGACTAGGATGCTCTGACCGAGACCCACGGGGTTAGGTGTGAAGCTAAGGTATGCATGGGTATCAATTGAAAAATCAGGAGTAACACCGGCAGGCAGTGGCACCGAAGTTCCGCTTTGAGTCGGTAGTGTTTGAGCTTTCACTGGCATTGCCAGTAGTGTAAGAGAAGCCATCAAAAGAAATGAAACGATTGCACTTATCACCTTTGTTTTGCCTGAGTTTTTCATGTATTTTCATTCTCCTTTTACGATGGCATCTCTGTTGTAAGAGATAAACTCTTAAGTATTTGTAATCAGTGCCTCTTCTGACAATTCTGAAAAAAAGTAATATACCGATGTCATACTAGCATGTTTATGTACAGGTGGAAACGGAGTTTATGGTTGAGGATGAACGCGTCAAGATACTGATGGATTTAGGGCTTACGCTTTTACAGGCGAAAGTTTATCTCGCGCTTTCCCAAACAGGGAAGACAAAAATTGCAACAATCTCCAAAGTCTCAAAAATTGCTCGCCAAGATATCTATCGGATAATGCCTACACTACAAAAACTGGGCTTAGCAGAAAAAATAGTAACTGCACCAACCATGTACAAACCTACTCCAATAAAAGAAGGCTTGTCCATTCTACTTCGCCACAGAGCAGAGGAATATACCGAGTTAAAAGAGAAAACAAAATCACTATTCAAGAGTTTCCAAGGGAATGACTGCAAAATAGCGCTTCAGAATGAGGAACCGCAGCTAATTATTGTCACTGGAAAGGAAAAAAATCGTAAAACATGCATTAAGGAAATCCAGACTGCTCAAACAAGTATAAGGTTTGTTGGTCCAGAGGGGCCAATCAAGGGCGCTTTATTTGCCTTTCTCCAAGATTTCGAGATGGCACTAGAGAGAGGCGTAAAAATTCAAATGATCACAGGAAAACCTGAAAACATAAAGGCAATCCTTCGGGGAATGCCGAAAACCTTTAAGAATCCCTTGTTCAGGGTCAGATACGTTTCCAATTCACCTCTACTCACGTTATCAGTGTATGACAATAAAAAAATTCACCTTTCCACAGCAATACCGTCTAATATAAACGGACCACACGTATGGTCAAACAACTCCGTTTTCGCATTAATAGCCACAGCCTACTTTAATGAACTATGGAATATAGCAGAAGAAGAGTAACTAAAAAAATACTAAATCCCAGAATAGAACCCCCGCGCAAAAACGTAAAACTGAAACAGCCGCAGACCAGAAGTGTACTTAACTCGCATTGAAGCGAACAAGTTTAACCCCTATATGAAGGCTGATGTAGCTGTATCTGTCTCTTAATTCGCTTAGATTAATTTGCATTTTCGGCAGCACAAGAACCCTGAGTCTTGCGGAAATGCTAAAATGCCGCTAACGCTTATCTCTTCTGTAACGGGAAGTTTACCGTAATGGTTTACAACGAACTCAGAAAAGATTACCTGCTTGACCGCTGGGTCGTAATTGCCACGGAACGCAGCAGAAGACCCACCG